>JAKMGS010000009.1 GCA_022424815.1 Schleiferiaceae bacterium
CATCCTGCGCCATCGTCCTGCGCCCCTTGGCCCAAATCCCAAGAGTCAATGTGACCGCCCACCAACATAATCTCGTCTGCCTTGTCCGTGCCTTTAAAATCTGCAATGACATTGTAATTCGTCGCCGTGCCCTGAACGCCACAGTCCAAGAACAACTCTAATTCGACATTTCCGCCTTGCAACATAGCGCTCAACTTATCCGCTGCCTCCCAAGAAATAGCTGCCGACGGAACCTTCACCTCGCTATCGCCATAGCTCATCGCTCCTGTATGCGGCAAATCATCTCGTAACAAAGTAACCGAACGAAGAACCGTAGCTACAGCGCCATGTTTTCCGGCCTCCATGGCACCTGCCCAGCGGTACTTCACTGCACCGCCATAGGCGTTAAACGTGCTAATCAAGCTATGGTCCATGTAAGTGTTATAGAAGACAATCTTGCCCTCCACTCCTTCTCGCCCTAAAGCTTCTAATTCCTCAAAGGATCCAACCTCAACCACCTCAGCGCGCACGCCTTCTTTAGGGGTAGGCACCGATCCGCCCAGCGCTGTAGTCGGCAAAGCTATCGGGTCTCCACCTGTATAGGCCTTGGACCATTCGTCGCCTCTGTACCATTTTGGCACCTCTACCTCTTGAAGCCATGCTGTATCTGCACCTGCTTCCATCATAGCGGCCTTTGCCCAGCGCGCTGCCTCATTGGCCGCTTCCGAGCCACTAGGACGTGGGCCTATCTCTTCGCACATGTACTTCAGCCACTCATACCCCTGCTGGCCACCTAGCGCCTCGGTATAAATAGATTTAATCAACGCCGCTTTGTCCGCGTCCACCTGCGCCTGCGCGCCAAACCCCGCCACTAACAAGGCAGCCAATACTAACTTTTTCATCGTCTATTACGTCTTCTGGCACTGGTTTTCGCCGAAACAGCAGGTGAAAACTTGACCAGTTTTAAGTTGAACTCTTTTTCTAAAATAGGGAGATGAGGATCCAATTCTGCCCTCGAACCCACCTTCGCAATTTTTACTTTTTCCCTGTGGGTTCCATTGACCAAATACAACACCCATTCCTGGCTTTCCTGGTACCGCATCGTTCCTCCATAGCTGGTTTGACGGACCGATTGTTGTTCGTCCAACGCCACCACCGCAGCATTTGGCTGAATGTCCTCCCAACTCCCCATGGGGATCCCGTAGACCGAGTAATACCGGAACATCTTCTGATCCTCACTGCGCAACACCGTACCCCTGCTCGCTGTAATGCCCCAAAAGCCAAACATAGCAAACAACAATAGACCTGGGTGCCAGCCATTGACCGCCAAAATCACCAAAGCAACCGCCACAATCACCCAAAACCTAAACGGCATGGGAAAGACTTTCTCCTTGGGCAACTCCAGCTTCATCTCTATTTCTATCCTAGTATACTCCTGCCGATGCCTGCATCAGTAAGCCACAGATATACGCGCCGTACGTTCCCAGAGCATACCCTAATACGGCCAATAGCACGCCTACTGGTGCGAGCGCCGGATGGAACGCTGCCGCCACCACGGGCGCACTCGCGGCACCCCCAATATTCGCTTTCGAGCCCACCGCTAAGAAGAAATACGGCGCTCGTATAATTTTCGCCACCAAGAACATCAGCCCTACGTGAATGACCATCCACACCAACCCCACGCCAAAAAGACCAGGGTTGTGGAAAATCTCCATCACGTTCATGCTCATTCCAATGGTCGCCACCAAGATGTAAATGAAAACACTCCCCACCTTAGAGGCTCCCGCCCCTTCAAGGTTTCGAGCCTTTGTAAAACTCAGTGCAATACCTATTGTAGTCGCAATTACGACCAGCCAAAAGAATCCTGAGGTCAAACTAAACTTGGACAATACCGGATAATTCTCGGCGATATAGGGCGCAATGCCATCGCTCATCCAATGCGCCAATCCCGTTGCGCCAAAGGCCAAGGCCAAAATGAAAATCAAATCGTTAAATGAGGTCACCTTCGCAATACTCGCGGTGTAGGCCTCCATCTTATTCTGCAAGGAATCCACGGCCGTGGCATCTGCTTTAAACGCCCGGTCAATATTCTTGTGTTTGGCCACCCCGATCAACAAAAACGCCATCCATAGCTCGGCCACCAACACGTCCACCGTCACCATGGCGCTGAAGATATCTTCACTCACTTCGAAGACCTCCTTCATCGCGGCCTGATTCGCGCCACCGCCAATCCAAGATCCCGCCACAGTCGTCATCCCCCGCCAAATCTGCTCAGGATTCGCACCGACAACATCGGGCGCGACAACGCTAAAAAATAAGATGCTCAGCGGCCCGCCAATGATGACCCCAACGGTCCCGGTAAAGAACATGATCAACGCTTTGGGCCCTAATTTCACCACCTCATTAAAATCAATACTCAAGGTGAGTAGAATAAGTGCTGCCGGCAGCAAGTATCGACTCGCCATGAAATACAAACGACTCTCGCTAGGATCGATGATTTGAAATGTGGTCAACAATGACGGTAAAAAGTAACACAATAGTAGCGCAGGAATAACACTATAGAACTTTTTAAACGTGGGATGGTCGCTTTTCGAAGTGTAGAAAATGACCCCAAGCATTGCGGCTAAAATCCCAAAAAGTGTTGCGTCGTTGCTGATGAGTGCTTGTGATTCGTGCATGGTTATTGTTCCAATTGTATGATGGCTTCCGCTAAGATAACCTTGTCGAAGGTATGGCCGCCCTCATAACGGTCCCAATCCATCTCCAATCCAAATTCTTCGCGGTAATGTGTAATTAGCTGTGCTTGTTTATCTACTCCGATAAAGGCGTCGTCCGAACCGAACCACCCTTTAAAACGTATATGTTTTAGCGCTTCCACACTCTGTAGCTCCAAATCCGGCGGCCACGACCCGGCCCACGCCAAAAAACTCGTCGGCGCGTACATTCCATAGCCGAGGTAGCGCATACCAGTGGCTACCCCTTGAGAGAATCCAACAAAATGTATACGCGCATTTGGTGCTTCTGCCGTTGCCCAACGTAGCACCTGGTCGAGGTAGGCCCACTGGTTTTGGATGTCTACGAGCCTATCCTCTTTTGTCATCCAAGAGGCCCCGACACGTCCATGCACGCCTTCGAGGTAAAACTTATGCGGACCTTGAGGAAAAATAAAGGCCCTTTCAGGATTTGCAAGGTCTCGAAAATGACGAGAGAAGAATTGGACCAATTGTCCATACCCGTGCAACCCCAACCAGAGCTCTTTCGTCTCGGCGGTTAGCGTGCCCACGACATCTACGCGTTGCTGTTGAGAAACCTCCAGCCAATGGGTGTTCATTATGCGCCCGGGAAATTTGGTTTACGCTTTTCGATAAAGGCCGTTGTGCCCTCCTTGAAGTCCGCAGTCTCAAAACAATCGCCGAAGGCTTGCACTTCGACATCATACCCGACCGAACCTTCGAGCAAACCGGCGTTCACCGCTTCAATTGCAAAGCCCATCGCCACAATACTATTCTTCATGAACGATCGAGCCATCTCTTCTGCCGCACCAAGCAACTCCGCTTGAAGAACCACACGATTCACCAGACCATATTCCAACGCCGTAGCAGCATCTATCATCTTCGCGCTAAAAATCATCTCTAGCGCCCTCCCTTTGCCGATAAGCTGTGGTAGGCGTTGCGTACCACCATAACCCGGAATAACACCCAGAGAGGTCTCTGGAAGGCCCATACGGGCATTATCAGAGGCAATACGGACATGAGCTGACATGGCTAATTCCAAACCGCCGCCCAACGCAAATCCGTTCACCGCTGCGATCACCGGCTTTGGAAACTCTTCGATGAGGTTAAAGACCATCATATGACCTTCTTTGGCCAATTCTGCGCCTTCCGCCCCGTTAAAATGAGCAAACTCCTTGATATCGGCACCAGCCACGAAGGCTTTCTCGCCTGACCCGGTCAAAATCACCACCTTGGTTTCCACATCGTCTCTCATGCCCTCAAAGGCCGCGCTAATTTCCCCAAGGGTTTGTTTATTCAACGCATTGAGCTGGTTCAGTCTGTTGATGGTGAGAAGGGCAATGCCCTCATTTTTAGTCAGTGTAATGCACTCCATTTTATTTCTGTTTAGGGTTCACAAGTGGTAATACGATGATGAAGGTGGTTCCTTTCTCTGAGGTGTCAAATCCAATGGCGCCGCCGAAACTAATGACCAAGTTTTTTACCATAGCAAGCCCTAGACCCATTCCAGAGGATTTGGTTGTAAAATTGGGTTCGAATATTTTTTGTTGCATGTCTTCGGGTATTCCTCCGCCATTATCTTGAACACTGATCATTGCTTTATTATCTGCTTTTGTGGCAGTGATTAGTATGTCGCGCTCCCTATCCTCAGGGATGCTCTGTACAGCATTCTTTATAAGGTTATGTATTACGCGGGTCCATTGCTCTTTATCCACCTTAGCTGTTAAAGGACCGGCAGAAACAAATCGAACACCTTGGTCTAAATAAAGAGAGGCCGCTCTATTGGTCAAATAGCTCACATCTTCTGTATCAAGACTAAGAGCTGGCATCTGAGCGAATAGAGAAAACGCCTCGGCGATATGGCTTAGAGACTCAATTTCTTCCAGGAGGTTTGCCGTCATGCTGTGAAGCTCCTCTATATCTTTCTCGCGCTGCATCATCTGCAGGGTGAGTTTCATTGGTGTGAGCGGGTTTTTGATCTCATGTGCAACTTGCTGCGCCATCTCTTTCCACGCGCTCTCGCGTTCACTTTGGGCCAATTCCACCGCGGTTTTCTCGAGCTTTTCTACCATGATGTTGTACTCCGAAATCAGCTCCCCTATTTCATCTTTAAAGCGCCATTCGAGCTTTTCGTTGCTTTGGTTTAATCGGAACTCCTTCAGCCGCTCACTAACAGCACGCATGTTCTTGCTGATATAATTGGACAAGAAAAGAGCCATTACTATACCCAAGATGAATAACGCCACATAAATGAAGGCAAGTCGACGAAGAAAATTATAGTCTTCGTCCGGTATATCATTGGCACTTACTTGATATGGAACCCGAATGATAAATTCGAGATCACCATCTTCATTAAATAAAGTACTAGTGCCTATCAAATAAGGCGGTGTATCAACAATTACGACCTCTGAGCCCTTTGGCAAATTCGTCGTGCCTTCTGAATTGATTTCAGGCGGGAAAAGTTTAGGGTAGTTGGTGTAATTAAGGCTTCCGGAAATGAACTTTCCGTTCTTAGAATACACCCCCATGTCTAAATGGTGTATTGACGAAACTTCTTTTACTCTTTCGGATAATAGTTTACGCCATTGACTTTCTGTAAGCCCTTGCCCTTGGTAATCATTAGTAATATAGTCCAAGTGGCTGATCATCGCATTTTCTTTACGCGTCAATCGATCGAAATGGTACTGCTTATTTTCCGAACGGAAATGGTACAAACTGAACGTCCCGGTCAGCACAAAGGCCACCAGGAAAATCAGAAGCATGAATAAAAATGTTCGTACGCGAAGGGTCAAAAAAGTCATGTTCCTAAGTTAGAACATAGAGGCGGTATGACCCGTCGCCGTTCAGCGATTATTTATCTAAGCTGAACTTCTCTTTTATTGGTTGGGTAGGAATAATAACTTTTCCTCCTAGCTTTTCGCTAGATATTTCCCCCGATTTTAATAATCTCTGGGCCGTTGCGCGGGAAACGCTGAATAATTGCATTAGTTCGGCTACACTAATAAATTCCTTCTCCAATAACTTGGATTGCGTCATAATAGTAAGATGGTTTTGTTCACTACAAACTTATAAATGTTAACGAGGAATCCAAAGCAAGGTTCACAAGACGTTTACACGACAATCCATAATGATATAATTTGACATAAAATGAGAAAGCCCCGGAAAAATCCGAGGCCTTTCTTAATAGTTTAGTAACGTTGACTATCCAGCTAGGGCATCTGCACCACCAACGATCTCAAGGATCTCGTTTGTAATGGCCGCCTGACGTGCCTTGTTGTATTCCAACTTAAGATCACCTTGCAAGGCCTTGGCGTTATCCGTTGCCTTATGCATGGCCGTCATACGCGCACCTTGCTCAGAAGCATTGGCGTCCAACAGTGCCGCAAACAACTGGGTTTTCAAAGATGTTGGAATCAAGTCTTTCAAGATCTCTGCCTTACCTGGCTCGTAGATGTATTCTGTCGTATCCGAAGGACCTTCTGATTCGTCCATTGCGATAGGAAGGAATTGCTCCACTGTTGGTTCTTGTACCGCAGCGTTCTTGAACGAATTGTACAGAATCACCACCTTGTCAAACTCACCCGCCAAGAAGCCGTCCATTAATACTTGAGCCTGTTCTTTAGCACCTTCAAAGGTGATTTCGTCCCATAGCTGAGTATTACGCGTGCTCAAGCGCAGGTCGTATTTAAACGCTTCGCCACCCTTCTTGCCGATGGTAGAGATGGTGTAATCCGCTGGATTAGATTCCATGTAGCTCTTCGCCTTTTTTACAACGCTTGAGTTGAAACCTCCACAAAGTCCACGATTCGAAGTGATGATCACCAAACGAACCTTGTTGCCTTCGCGAACTTGCCCGTAGGCGTTTTCGCTTGCATCCAAAGTACCTGAAGCCTTCTGTAGGATTTCAGTCAGCTTAGAGGCATAAGGTCTCATTTGAACAATAGCGTCTTGAGCCTTTTTAAGCTTCGCAGCACTTACCATTTTCATGGCAGAAGTAATCTTCATCGTACTACCGATAGAAGTAATTCTATTTCTAAGCTCTTTTAAGTTCGCCATAAGACGTTGTTTTCCGGCCTAAGCCGTGGTTTGCTATTATGCTTCGTAGTTAGGGAGGACCTCAGCAACTGAAGCTTCAATCGCGTCAATTTCAGCATCAGACCACTTGCCTGCTGCAATAGCGTTCAATGCATCTTTCTTATTTGCTTCCATGTATTCGATCAATGCGCTTTCGAATGCCTTCACTTGGTTGGTAGGAACCTTGTTTAGTTTTCCTTTCACCCCAACGTAAATAATTGCTACTTGGTGCGCAACAGACATTGGCTGATTTACACCTTGTTTCAAGATCTCTACGTTACGCTCACCCTTGTTAATTACCGCCTTAGTAGCGGCATCAAGGTCAGAACCGAATTTAGCAAATGCTTCAAGCTCGCGGTACTGTGCTTGGTCAAGCTTCAATGTACCTGATACCTTTTTCATTGGCTTTATCTGAGCAGAACCCCCTACACGAGATACAGAGATACCCACGTTAATCGCAGGACGAACCCCAGAGTTGAACAAATCTGCTTCCAAGAAGATCTGTCCATCGGTAATTGAAATCACGTTCGTTGGGATGTAGGCAGATACATCGCCGGCTTGTGTTTCAATAATTGGAAGTGCTGTCAAAGAACCGCCACCTTTTACCATTCCTTTCAAAGACTCAGGAAGGTCGTTCATTTGAGCAGCAATGGTATCATCAGCAATCACCTTAGCGGCACGCTCGAGCAATCTTGAGTGCAAGTAGAATACGTCCCCTGGATAAGCCTCACGACCTGGAGGGCGGCGAAGTAGTAGAGATACCTCACGGTATGCAACCGCCTGCTTACTTAGATCATCATAGATGATTAATGCTGGGCGACCTGTATCACGGAAGTACTCACCAATAGCTGCACCCGCAAAAGGAGCGTAGAACTGCATCGGAGCGGGGTCAGAAGCGTTTGCCGCAACTATGGTCGTGTACTGCATCGCACCTGCATCTTCCAGTGTTTTAGCTATACCTGCAACCGTAGAACCTTTCTGACCTACAGCAACGTAGATACAGTATACCGGCTGGCCTGCCTCAAAAAATTCTTTTTGGTTGATGATGGTATCGATAGCCACAGTCGTCTTACCTGTCTGACGGTCACCAATGATCAACTCACGCTGACCACGGCCGATCGGAATCATCGCATCGATAGACTTAATACCTGTTTGCATAGGCTCGTTTACCGGCTGACGGAAAATTACTCCTGGCGCCTTGCGCTCAAGTGGCATTTCGTGAGTTTCGCCAGCGATATCGCCCTTACCATCAATAGGGTTACCCAATGTATCAACAACACGTCCAACCATTCCTTCACCCACATTGATAGAGGCGATGGTGTTGGTGCGTTTTACCGTTGAGCCTTCTTTGATGTCAGTTGATGGCGCAAGCAATACGATACCTACGTTATCTTCTTCAAGGTTCAATACGATACCTTTCTGACCGTTTTCAAATTCAACCAACTCACCTGATTGAGCGTTTATCAAACCGTATGCGCGAGCGATACCATCACCCACTTCCAATACGGTACCTACTTCCTGTAGGCTCGCACCTCCGTCAAATCCGGAAAGTTGTTGCTTAAGAATTGCTGAAATTTCAGCTGGATTTACATCTGCCATGATCCTTTTTTTAGGGTCTTTGTTTTCTTGTAATTCGATGGGCTAGCTCAACATTGCATTGCTCAACGTACGTAGCTTACCTGATATAGTATTATCTAATTCGTATCCTTCCACGAGTAGCTTTAGGCCACCAATCACTGAAGCATCTACACTTTCTGTAAGTAGGATTTCTTTACCCAGTTGCTCGCCAAGCTTTGCTACTAGATTATTTTTATCTGCATCTTTCAAAGCAACAGCACTCACTACGTGTGCTTCAACGATGCCTTTGTGGTGAAGAACATCCTTTTGGAACTTCTCACATACTGAAGCAAGATGTGCTTCACGGCCGTTTTTAGTCAACAGCATAACGAAGCCTTCGAACAAAGACGAGAATTTACCAGCAAAAATCTCTTTCAAGATGGCTTGCTTCTTATCTGCCTTGACAATAGGGCTTTTTAACAACTGTTCTAGCTCTTTGGATTCCGAGATGGCCTTTGTCATAGACTGGGCGTCCGCTTGAGCTTGATCAAGCATATTTTGCTCAAACGCCAAATCCAATAAGGCCTTGCTGTATCGTGAAGCTACTCGAGGATAATTCATTCTGGGTATTAGTTGAATTTAACGTCGTCGATGATTTTGCCAATCATTTCGGCTTGCTTGTTCGCGTCGCTCAACTCCTGACCTAAAACTTTCTCAGCTACCTCAATGCTTAAAGACGCCGCTTGTTTCTTCAGCTCTGCTACTGCAGAAGCTTTTTCAGCTTCAATGCTCGCTTTTGCAGCAGCAACTGTTTTATCAGCTTCTGCACTTGCAGCCTCTTTAGCCTCAGCAACAATTTTGTTTTTCATGTCACGAGCCTCTTTCAAAATGCGCTCACGTTCTTCGCGTGCTTCTTTCAAGATTGCTTCGTTGTCTGATTGAAGCGCTTTCATTTCTTCGCGCGCTTTCTCAGCAGCTTTCAATGCTCCTTCAATAGACTCTTCACGCGCATTAACCGCGTCAAGAATTGGCTTCCAAGCGTATTTCTTCAACAAGAAGATTAGGGCAACAAAAACCAACAACTGCCAAATGAAAAGGCCGAATGAAAAATCGTGAATTAACTTATCCATGTCTTAATAATGTGTAATCAAACTATACTATGGAGAGTGTAAAGTAGAGTGCAACCAACCGTTACACTCTACTTCAATCTTCAATTACTTCGCGAAAAGTGCGGCAAAGCCGATACCTTCGATAAGTGCCGCTGCAATAAGCATTGCAGTTTGAATTTTAGCAGTAGCTTCTGGCTGACGAGCAATAGCTTCCATTGCTGAACCACCGATTCTACCGATACCTAAACCAGCGCCAATTACGATCAAACCAGCACCTACAATTTCAGGGATTTCCATAGTATATATAATTTAATTAATACTCAATATTTAGTGATGATCATGCTCTTCTACCGCCGAACCAAAGTAAAGCGCCGTTAGCATGGTGAAAATGTATGCTTGCAATGCTGCCACCAATAACTCTAGCAACGACAATACAAGCGTGAGTCCAAAGAATGCCGGTGAAATCAACCAGCTTCCAAAGACAAAAATCAAACCGATAATGCTCATCAATACTACGTGGCCCGCTAACATATTAGCATACAAACGGATCATCAACGAAAACGGTTTAACAAATAGTCCAATCAATTCAATGATTGCCATAATAGGCTTCAAAACCACAGGCACGCCTGGCATCCAAAAGATGTGCATCCAATAGTGCTTGTTGGCAGAAACCTGGGTAATAAGGAATGTGATTAGCGCAAGTGAGAATGTAATAGTGATATTTCCTGTTACATTAATTCCAAGGGGGGTCATCCCTGCTAGGTTCATGAACCAAATGAAAAAGAATACAGTAAGCAAGTAACTCATATACTTCTTGTAATGCTTTTCCCCAATATTTGGAATAGCAATTTCGTCACGAACATAGATGATAAGCGGCTCGAGGAAACGACCCGCTTTTCTAGGCGTCTGGCCGTTTTTGTACGCTTTTGCTGCGCCTTTGAAAAGGAAGAACATGAAGATGGCCATAACCAAAATCATAAATACATTCTTCGTAATTGAAAAGTCAAGCGGCATCGCGTTAGTCGGATGGTGATGCTCATCCATGGTCAAGTGACCTGAAGCGTCTGTTTTATAAACCTTGCTGTGATGTAACACATAGTAGCTGCCATCTACCTCTGCAACAGACTCACCATGGTGAAATTTAGAAGACGAGAATACTTTCAGCCCTTCATCAAAGAGGATTACCGGCAATGGAAAACTAACACCTTCGGTAATAGTGAAATCATATGAATCAGCAAGGTGGTGCTCAATGGTTTCTTTGATCTGCGCCTTAACATCATGGCCTTCTTCGGCGGCATGATCATGTGTTTCGTGGGCTTCTACAGCGTGTGAATCCTCGTGATGATCGTGGTCTTGGGCATTTGTAGGAACAGACAAAAACATTGCGCCTACAAGGGCTAAGGATACGGAGAGCTTCGAAAACATATTATTATGCATTTCCTATTTCAGAAATTAGGCGTCTTAAAAACGATGCAAAATTAATACTAAATCTCCACGCGCAGAAGCTTTATAAACTTTTTATTGTGAATAACTAATGTGCCGTTGGGCATGGTCAAAAAACGGGGCTTTAATATTGAAAACCAGAACACTGCATTGACTTTGGAGGCTTACATCTTGTTCAACGCGCGGACAAGTGCGACGGTCTCTAGCAATGTGGTTGTAGCATAGGGAATAAAAAACATCCCAAACTCTGTTGAAGATATCTGCCCATCAGCGTTATATAGCGGTTGAAGGAAAACAAAAAATACCAGGAACTTCATACCGCTTAGTGCCATGAATACAAAGCCAAGCTTCTCCGGGTGTTTGACACGAAGCATTTGTAGTATCCAATATCCGAACACAGCCAAAACCACATTTACCACGTAGGAGGCAAAGAGCACATCCAAGCCCCCTTCGGTTAGAAACGTTCTGTGTAGAAAGAATAGCGCTGTTGAGGCTGAAAACACAACACCATAAAAGTACTTTTGAATCATGCTGTCTATTCGTCTTTTGGCAAGGCCGAAATCAACTGGTAGATAGAAATACCAACGGCAAGAATTACGCAAAAAGCAGTATATCCATTATTAGCCGATGCATACTTCTCGTCAAGGTATTTTCCTAATTCGGAACCTAGGTAGACCAGCACAGCCATTTGAACACCTACATAGCTGAAGCGAATAAAATTATTTTTAGCCATCAGGCAATAAGACCTTATGCGGTCTTAGCGGAGTCCTCTTTTGCTTTGGAAACTTTGCGCATTACCGCTCCCATTGAAACAGATCCGTTCAATTCTGCGCCTGGCTCAACCGATAGTTTGTCGGTAGTTACTTTTCCGCTAACCTTACCCGTTTGCCCAACCGCAAGGGTTTGTTCAACCTTTACCGTTCCTTCAATAGTGCCGGCTACAGCAGCGCTTTTACATTCAACTTCACCCTCAACAAGGCCGTGCTCGCCGACGACTAGTTTTCCAGCAATTTTCACATTGCCTTTGATTTTGCCATCAATGCGAACGTCGCCATCCGAGGCCAAGTCACCTTGAATACTCGTTCCAAGTAATATTCTATTCGAAGCTTGCGCTTGTTCTGGGAATTTTTTTGGTGATGAAATCATAATGTCTTAAAATATTTTATGTATTCCTTTAAAACCTTATCGCGATATACTTTGCCAAAGTTTGGGTTGTTTATGTAGAACTCTACACTCATGGCTGAGGGATAAAATTGTTCCAAAGGGCCGCCTAAAGTACTAAAAGTATTCAAATAAACCTCAGCTTTCTCCTTGGTTCTCAGGCCGCTAACAATAACCAGTTGTGTGGCCTGATCATAAAAGATGTTTTGAATCCTAAGATTATCAAACTTGAAATGTTCTTTGTTGAAGTCTGCTAGGGCATTACGCAATTCATTTATTTGCGCGTTTTCTGCCGGTATAGCTAAAATAAATTTATGTGGTGCGTTGGGTTGATCCGGGAAATCAATCTTCTGAACTCTCTGATCTCCAGTCCCCTCAAAATCTCCTTTTTCCCCGTTCTCATCACTCAACAAAAGTGCTAAAATCTGTCCCGCAATTGCCGCTTCCTCCGAATCAGGGTACTCCTTAATAACTCCTGTTAAAGTCTCAACGACGTCCTCTTCTTTTTCTTCCCCTCCATAAATAAATGCCTGGAGCATAAGGGCCTTCGGTAGTAATTGTGTTTTTGGGAAAAGGTTTATCAGTTTGTCCAATTCCCCTTGGGCTGTTTGCAAGTTCCCTGACTCAAAAGATGCAAAAGCCGCATCATAAGCTTCCTGTTCTTCGCGCGGCACCTCAGGCCCTTTAAGTTCTCCGCGAAGCAAGGCGGCATATGGGCTATTCGGGTACTCTGTAAGAAGCTTTTCCTTGGTTTTCTCTTGGTATTCTGTGTCCAATTGTTCCCCGCGTAATAAATAGAGACCGTAAAACACCTTTGGGGTTAATTGGGCATAGCTCTCAAACTCCTTGAGGTAGTCCATCCAAGCTAAATCTGCTGCAACTAAGTCGAGTAAGCCGTCTTTGTAAATAAAGCCAAGCTCTGCCTTTGCTTTAGCTTCTCTAACCAAGCTTTGATTGTACTCCTCTTCAGATCGCAGCACACGAGACAAATAGTACTCGACGGAATTATCGTTTGACGGCAAAGTAGTCTGTGTGCTATCCATACCCTCGTTTGCGTCAACAAGATCTACTGACTCTCCAAATCCTTGGACTGGCTTATCCTTGGTCCGCCAATGGTCTTCAAGCGGTCGCTCCCCCCATGTTCGTTTGAATGATGCAAGGCCGCTTGTACGAACCTGTGCATTGAAGAAATACCATTCCCCACCACCTATTGCCTGTGGTCCCGCATTTGCTAATAGCGCATTTTGTTCTGCACGCATTTCGGCTAGCTCAGCCTTACGTCGGGCTTCAGCCTCGCGCTTTTGTTTCTCCTCAACAAATTGGCCAAATTTCTCTCGTAATTCTGTTTCGCTCATGCCATACATGGCTTGTAAACTATCCTCAAGCAACACTGTGTTTACCGCCAAGACTAATTCATCCAACACGCTTTTCCTGTGTTGTAGGGTGTCTAGTCCACCATAGCCGGGAGGCAATACTGCCAGTGCACTGTCATAATAAGCTTGGGCCGGGACAAAATCACGAAAATCAAATTCGATTCCAGCCAAGGTGAGATAGCTTTTCCCTTTTTGATTTGGATTGTCCACTGAGCTCTGAATGCTTTTTACCAGTAAATTCTCTGCCTCTAGAAACTTCTCTAAATCCAATTGTTTCAGCGCCCAGACGTAATATATCTGATCGCGATAGTTAATATTCTTATCGTCGCGGAGCATTTTTTGCAGATCCTTCTCAATCACCGCAATATCTTCCATATAAACATCGAAATTCTCAGCACGCTTAATCTGCGCTGAAAACGTAATATCATAGTCATCGGGGTGCAGCTCAAGCACCGCCTCATATGCTAATGCGCTCTCATACCCCTTATTCATCAACGCGTACAGCTGAGCATTTAAATATGTCAGTCTTACTTTCTGAGCCTTGTTCGGCGCAAGTGCCGCAGCGCTTTCCACCCACTGCTGGGCTTCATTCCATGATTTTTGTTGAATGTGCAATGCCGCTAGAGTTTTTTGGGCCTCAAAAAGCATCGGCTTTGGCAGCTCTTTGGTGTAGATTTCGTCTAGTATTATCTCCGCCTGAAATGCATTGTCCATTCGGATATGGGTTTGCGCCGCCAACAGACGAGCCCAAAAAACTTCATCTTCCGCTCTTTCTATTCCACGGAATTGATCTTCCATATAGGACGTGGCCTCAATACATTGAATCCACTCGTTCTTATAAAATCTTGCACGGGCAATGAGTAAATATGCCTTGAATACATAATCGTTTTTTTGCTCGCCCCTAAAGACCATACTATGACCTTTGATGACCTTGGCGCTCTTTTCCAATGAGCGATCCATCTTGGCAAACATTTGCGGCGCCTGCTTTTCGTCTGGCCAGTAGTATATGGGAAGTAAATTCTCAAAATCATATTCCTCCGCTTTTTCAAAAGCAGTTACAGCCTCCTTTAAAGCCACTTCTCCATTGAAAAAAGCATTGTAATGGGCAGTGGTCTCATGATACTTGCGATTGATCCAGCGGTCCTTTGTGGTAGAACAGCTCGACAAAACCAAAGCGGCAAGGAGCAGGAATATGTGTTTTTTGAAATCCATCAGGTGTAATAACGCGCTAAAATTATTTTATTTCAAGCCGCGGAAGAAATGCTACGCCCGATATTTGTAATTAACATGGCAAATAAATCTAAAAATCAGAAACGGGTACAGCGTTGGAGAAACAAGTTCCGTTTCGTTATATTAAATGACGACACTTTTGAAGAAGTGTTTACCATTAAGCTAAGCCCACTCAACATCTTCAGCGGGAGTGTTTTTGTGGTGCTTTTTACCATTGCCATTACCACCCTGGTCATAGCATATACACCTTTGAAAGAGATGATTCCGGGTTATGCCTCCTCAAAGTTGCGTCGAGAATCTATCAACTTGGCCTTAAAAGCTGATAGCCTCGATACCTCTGTTCGAGCGAATCAACAATATATCCGAGGTATCCAAAGGATATTATCTGGCGAAGTCATTGATTCGGTGTTAATTGATATTGAGGAAGGTAAAGATTCTCTTGACAAGGTTGTTTTATCTAGCCCAAGTGCTGAAGACAGCGCCTTCAGACAATGGGTTGAAGAAGAAAACGAATTCACATTAAGTCAAAACGCACCAGAATTAGACATCCCTCAATTAATGGCTCCGGTAGACGGCTTACTTACATCCAGCTTTGAGTCCGGACAAGGTCATTATGCTGTAGACATTGCAGCTGCAAAAAACACACCTGTAAAATCATGCTATGAAGGAACGGTAGTATTTACCGATTGGTCAAGTGAAAATGGGAATGTCATTATTATACAGCACGAACGCAACTTACTCAGCGCCTATAAACACAATAGTGCCCTGCTAAAATCTGTCGGTGATTTCGTGCGTAGTGGAGAAGCAATTGCCATCATTGGAAATAGTGGAGAGAACTCTACTGGCCCTCACCTTCACTTCGAACTTTGGTACGACGGCTATGCCATCAACCCAGAAGAATACATCAAGCTTTAATCTAAATAACCAGAATCTGGCGGCAAGTTCGGGCCCTTGCTCGCGGCCACAGCCAAGGCGTCGCAACGCTCGTTCTGCGGGTGGTTATTGTGTCCCTTGACCCAAGTAAAGGTCGGGCGGTAGCGGTCCAATAGCGGCAGCAATTTCCGCCACAAATCAGGGTTCTTCTTGTCTTTAAATCCTTTCTGAACCCAATTTCTCAACCAGCCCTTGTTGATCGCGTCCACCACATACTTGCTGTCGCTGACCACTTGAACTTGGTGCTCTGTGGATTTCAGTGCCTGCAAGCCCTTAATGACCGCCAACAATTCCATACGGTTATTGGTCGTTCGAGCAAAACCGCCGCTCAACTCTTTCCGATGACCCGCGCTGCTCTCCATGACCACGCCATAACCGCCTGGTCCGGGATTGCCGCTTGCTGCGCCGTCTGTATATATGATCACCTTCATTGTTGTTCGCTCAATTGTGCTATCCAAAATTCTATGGTCGGGCCAAAATACTCAAGTTCTAGCTCGCGAACCTTCTGCTCAATGCTTTGGGGTGCCTCGCCAGGGGTAATTTCCACCTGGTACTGGGCGAGTATTGCACCTTCGTCGTAATGCTCGTTAACCACATGAATAGTAATGCCGGTGACCGATTCTCTCGCCACACTCACCGCCTCGTGTACATATTTGCCGTACATGCCTTTACCGCCAAACTTAGGAAGTAATGCGGGGTGGATGTTGAGCATGCGCCCTTGGAAAGCACGGGTCCAATTCGCCGGAATCATTCTTAAATAGCCAGCTAATAAGATAATGTCAGCGCTCGATTCTAAAAGCGATAAAATTTCATCGCTTTGGGTCTTTGGGTCAAAGCTTTTACACGCAACCCCAAGTCTTTCAGCGCGTTGGATTACCCCTGCACGTGGGTTGTTGGTAACTATTATTTGTACACGGCCCCATGGGCTTTGGGCAAAATGCTCCACCAACGCCTGAGTGTTACTTCCTGATCCTGAGGCCAGTATGGCGATTTTTAGCATCTTTTTGTATCTTATTAGAGCAAATTTACCATCTAATTCTTGGGGGTTAGGATATGGGAAGTTTTTATTTTCTTTGTCCCGATTATTTAAACCTTTTAATCATGTCTGACATTTCAGCTAAAGTAACCGCGATCATCGTTGACAAACTAGGTGTTGACGAAAACGAAGTAACCGCAGAAGCAAGCTTCACTAACGACCTTGGTGCCGATTCTTTGGATACCGTTGAGTTGATCATGGAATTCGAAAAAGAATTCGACATTCAGATCCCAGACGATCAAGCAGAGAACATTGGAACCGTTGGTCAAGCTATTTCGTACATCGAAGAAGCTCTTGCATAAGTAAAGTCTACGTTTATGAGCCTTAAACGCGTTGTAGTTACAGGGCTAGGTGCGCTCACCCCGGTGGGAAACACAGCCGAAGAAACTTGGAACAACTTGCTTGCCGGCACCTCAGGTGCGGGTCCAATCACTCGTTTCGATGCTTCATTATTCAAAACACACTTCGCCTGCGAGGTAAAAGACTTTCAGCCCAACGACTTGCTCGACCGCAAGGAAGCGCGTCGTATGGATCGATTTACACAATTCGGGGTGGTAGTGGCCAATGAGGCCATTGCCGATTCCGGGTTGGATTTTGACAAAGAAGACCTCGACCGAATAGGTGTCATTTGGGGATCTGGTATTGGAGGTATTGATACCTTCTTTGAGCAGGTGAAAGGATTCGTGGATAACGACCTAAACCCTCGCTTCAACGCGTTCCTCATTCCAATGATGATTTCGGACATCACTCCAGGCCGCATTTCTATGTTGCATGGTTTGCGAGGCCCTAATTACACTACGGTAAGTGCGTGTGCTTCTTCAACAAATGCACTCATCGACTCGTTCAACCTCATTCGCCTCGGCAAAGCTGATGTAATTGTAACAGGTGGATCCGAAGCCGCTATCAATCCTGTAGGGATGGGTGGTTTCAATGCGATGAATGCCCTTTCTACTCGCAATGACGATCCTATGACCGCTTCTCGTCCATTCGACGCGGAACGCGATGGGTTCGTAATGGGTGAAGGTGGTGCAGGTATTATTCTCGAAGAGTATGAGCACGCCAAAGCACGTGGTGCCAAAATATATGCAGAAATGGTTGGTGGCGGCCTTAGCGCTGATGCTCACCACTTAACTGCACCACACCCAGAAGGGCTAGGTGCCCGCAACGTAATGGCAAATGCTATTGAAGATGCTGGTATGAAGCCTGAAGATGTGGATTATGTAAACGTACACGGTACATCTACCCCCTTAGGTGATATCGCTGAAACCAAAGCTATTCAACAGGTCTTTGGTGAACACGCTTACAACATGAACATTTCATCAACCAAAAGTATGACCGGACACCTTCTAGGTGCGGCGGGCGCAGTGGAAGCGATGGCCTCTATCATGGCTATCTACACCAACACCATTCCTCCAACGATCAATCACTTCTCGGACGATGAAAACCTTGATTCTAAATTGAACTTTACTTTCCACTCGGCTCAGGAGAGAGAGGTTCGTGCTGCGTTGAGCAACACCTTCGGTTTCGGAGGTCACAACGCATCCGTCCTCTTCAAGAAAGCCGAGTAAATGAGTTCCATACAGGAGTTGTTCCCACAATTTTTCCCGAGTACGTTCAAACGTGACATAAAGGCAGTCATAGGTTTTTGGCCAAAGGACTTGTCTTTGTATAAACTAGCCTTACGCCATGCTAGTGCTTACCCCTTCCGAAAGAAACGTGGTGAGCGAAACAATGAGCGTTTGGAATATTTGGGCGATGCCGTAATTGATTTAGTGGTGGCAGAAGCTCTGTTCTATAGGTTTCCAAAGGAAGATGAAGGGTATTTGACCAAGATGAGAAGTAAGTTGGTCTCAAGAAATAACCTAAACAGAGTCGCTGATGAGCTTGGCTTGCCCAACCTGTTAGTAGCAAACCTCAAGGGCAACCACAGTGAAAGTGTCTACGGAGACGCCCTAGAAGCTTTGGTTGGTGCCTGTTACATTGACTTGGGCCTCCGAAAAACGCAATACTTCGTAATGAATGCTATTGTTGAGCCCTTTGTTTCCAACACGGAATTAATGGACACCACCCACAACTATAAAAGTGAGGTCATTGAGTGCTTTCAAGGGTTTAAAAAAAGCTTCAGGTTTGAAGAATTGGAGCGCAATGGAGAGCAGCACAACACTACTTTTACTATGGGTCTTTACGTAGGCGATGATTTGGTCGCCACGGGTGAAGGAAGCTCAAAAAAGAAGGGTGAAGAGGCGGCCTCAAAGGCTTATTATCAAAAGAATAAGGATTTATTTAATGGCTAAGGTTCAACACATAGATGCCCTCAAGCGCATCAAAATGAACTTCTCAACCGTGGGTATACGCACGCCGTTGAAAGATTATGAATTGGCCTATTGGATGAATGTTCAATATGGTATGCAACTAGTCTGTCGCCCTGAGGTGGTCGACGAGTGGGATCAAGGCACCGTCTGGGAATACAATGTGTTTGACGGTAAAGACCCTAATGGAGAACCATTGTGCATGATCATGAACCTCAGCATAGGAGCACAAGAACAAGAGCCGACGGAATGGAGCTTGTTTGAAAGTGTCCCTGAAAAACATCTTTTACCTACAGTTAAACACTGGGATTACCTTTTAATCGTAGAAAATTCGGACTTTGCGTTCGATTTGGAAAGCGTGCTAAAGAAGAACGAAAAAATCACAACTGCGCAATATTTCGAAGCGCACACACAACTGACACAACGAGAAACTCACTTATTGTATGAAATCCGAAACGCCTAATAATACTAAAATCGTAGCCACACTAGGCCCCGCATCATGGCATAAAGACGTCATGGTTGATATGATCAGAGCGGGTGTTAATGTATTCCGAGTTAATTTCTCTCATGGCGACCACGATACACATCGCAGAACGATACAGTTGATTAAAGAAATCAATCAAGAGTTCGGTTGTAAAACAGCGGTTCTAGCAGATCTGCAGGGGCCAAAGCTTCGCATCGGGGATGTTGAAGAAGGAGCGGTCATTAACGAGGGCGATACCCTAACCTTTACCACTGAAAAGGTTTCGGGCACGGCTGAGCGTGTTTACATGAACTACAAGCAGTTCCCTTCTGATGTGAACGCCGGTGAGCTCATCTTGCTCGACGACGGAAAACTCATCTGCGAAGTTTTAGAAACCAACAAAAAGGACACGGTCATCACCAAGGTCGTACAAGGCGGCCCGCTGAAAAGCAAGAAGGGTGTAAATCTTCCAAACACCAAGGTGAGCCTTCCTTGTTTGACTAAAAAAGACCTTGAAGACGTGGTCGTTGCTATGGAAGAAGGGGTAGAGTGGATAGGGCTTAGCTTCGTG
Organism: Schleiferiaceae bacterium; assembly: GCA_022424815.1. Taxonomy (GTDB): domain Bacteria; phylum Bacteroidota; class Bacteroidia; order Flavobacteriales; family Schleiferiaceae; genus UBA10364. Next base: position 19,971 of record JAKMGS010000009.1, read on the forward strand.
CGAGATGCCAACGATGTAGCAGAATTACGTACTATCATCGAAGACTTCGGGTCGTTTGCGAAAATCGTCTCGAAGATTGAAAAACCAGAGGCGGTAGTTGATATAGACAACATTATTCACGCAACTGACGCTATTATGGTGGCTCGCGGTGATCTCGGGGTGGAGATTCCATATTCTTCAGTGCCTATGGTACAGAAAATGATTGTCGAAAAATGTCACATCAAGGCAAAGCCAGTAATCATTGCAACACAAATGATGGAGACGATGATCGATAGCCAAAGCCCAACAAGAGCGGAGGTTAATGATGTGGCTAATTCTGTTTGCGACGGCGCCGACGCCGTGATGCTTTCTGGCGAAACATCTGTGGGTAAGTACCCGGTTAAGGTCGTTGAAACCATGGCGAGCATCGTAGCACACGTAGAATCCACTTTCGATGTTAAGCCGAACATGGAAAACCCACCAAGCCTGAAGAACGAAAGGTTCATCACGAAGGTCGTTTGTTACAACGCGGCTAAGATTGCAGACCAAGTGGGTGCCTCGGCCATATTAACCATGACTTTTAGCGGGTATACTGCATTGAAAATTGCAGGGCACCGTCCTAAAACCAAGATCATCGTATTTACTGCGAACCGTCAAATCATGAACCAAATGTCCTTGGTGTGGGGGGTTGAGGCTTTCTACTATGATAATATGGAAAGTACCGATCAAAGCTTCAAGGACATTCAAACAATCCTTAAGGACAGTGGATATGTTGAGTCCGGTGATTTGGTCGTAAAAATTGCATCCATGCCTATCGAAGAGAAGGGCTTTACCAACATGCTAAAGCTTTCAACTATTGAATAGGCTTTAATCAAAAAAAAACTTGATGAGCCCTGGTCCTGTGGATCGGGGCTTTTTTATCTTAACCGGATGCGAGAACTTCCAAAAAACTGGTCAGAATACAACAATGCTTTAGTCCGCGAATTTCAATTTGAAGCTTATTTAGACGGGGTTGAATTTGTGCAGCGGGTGGCGGAGTTGGCAGAATTGGTCCAACATCATCCTAATATCACCATAGATTACACCACTGTTCGTATATCGCTCCAAACGCATGATGCCGAGAATATCGTTACGGAAAAGGACTTAGAAATGGCGGTGGCCATCAATAAACTATAGACCGGTCTTGAATTGCTCTAAGAAGCGCTTATCGTTCTCGGTGAACAGACGGATGTCAGGAATTTGGTAGCGGTTCATGGCAATGCGCTCAATACCCATTCCAAAAGCATATCCTGTATATACATCGGGGTCTATACCACTTGCCTTCAACACATTAGGGTCTACCATTCCGCAGCCCATCACCTCTAACCATCCGGTGCCTTTGGTGATTTTGTAGTCTATTTCGTTTTCAAGACCCCAATACACATCTACCTCGGCGCTTGGCTCAGTAAACGGGAAATAGGACGGGCGCATTCTGATTTTTGCTTTACCAAAGAACTCTTGAGTGAAATACATCAAAACCTGCTTCAAATCTGCAAAGCTTACACCCTTGTCGATATATAGTCCTTCAATTTGATGGAAGATACAATGACTGCGTGCGCTGATGGCTTCGTTGCGGAACACGCGTCCTGGCGAGATGGTGCGAATAGGAGGCTGTGTGCTTTCCATGGCACGGACTTGGACACTAGAAGTGTGTGTTCGCAGCGCCCAATCTGGGTTGCGTTGCACAAAAAAGGTGTCTTGCATGTCGCGTGCTGGGTGCTCTTCTGGGAAATTTAGTGCAGAGAAGTTGTGCCAGTCGTCTTCAATTTCAGGGCCTGTGCTGATATTGAACCCGATGCGCTTGAAGATATCTACAATCTCATCGCGAATGGCGTTGATGGGGTGAATTACGCCCAGCTCACGGGGCGTCCCCGGACGCGTCAAATCTCCGTTTACCCCTGCTGGCTGGCTGTTTTCCAAAGACTCTAAAGCCTCCTTGTGTTTGTCCTCTGCCAGTGTTTTAAGGGTGTTAAGCGCAGCGCCAAATGCCTTCTTCTCTTCTGCCGGTACATCGCGAAAGGCTTTAAAAAGCTCGGTGATTGCACCCTTCTTGCTGAGGTATTGCAAACGGAACGTTTCTGCTTCTTCCTTGGTTGTTAAGGCAGTAGCTTCTACTTGGCTTTTTAAATTTTCGACTCTATCCAGCATAATTGTCTACTTAAATACGTTTGAATTGTTGTAGATTTGGCGAAATTACTGAATTCCACGCATGAAACGGTTTATTCTTTTACTCTTGGTTGGATTGTTTTTTAGCTCTTGTGAAGAAGAGGCTACAGAATACTTTGTGAAGGTCAAGGTAACAAACGAAGATGGTGTTCCTATTCAAAACGCCGCAGTAAAAATGTTTGCGCCTGTAGCCGGCTCAACAGAGTGGTATAATTTTACAGGACCAAGTGGTGAAGTCTTCTTCAGATCGGGTTTCGAAGCCTACTACGACCTCAAAGCTTGGAAGATGGTTTATGAAGGATGTAACTATGTTCGTTTAGTTAAAGGCGAGACCATTGACGTAAATGTTGTAATTTACCCCATCGGAGACCCTAATGGTTGCGTAGAATAATGAAAAAGTTACTCGTACTTCCTTTGTTGGCATTCTTGCTTTTAAGCAGCTGCCAGATTGAAAACCCTACTTATCCTTTCCGTGTGAAGGTTACTAACGCTTCTGGTGTGCCTATCCAAAACGTGATCGTAGAAGCTAGTGTTGATGTTCCAGGATACCGCGAAGAGGCTTACTTTATCGATACTACAGGCTTTGATGGAATGGTAGAGTTCGAATACGAATACGAAGCGGTCTTTAAAATCCTAGCAACCCGTGGAGGAAATCCGTTCACGCACATTGGTTGTGGTTTCATAAAGTTAGAGCCAAACTCTGTAGTTCAGTCGAAGATAATTCTGCTTCCTTACGACCCTAGCGACCCTGGTTGCTAGAAACTTACAGGTATTCGTTTGCTTTGAAATAGTTTACTACTGCTTCTTTCATCAATAAGGCTTGTTCCCCTGCCTTTAGACTTGGTAATGGTTTCAATGATTTAAAATGGGGCCAGCCATCATCGTCTCTTTTGTCGAATTCATAATAACCGTATGGCTCTAGGACCGCACAAACCGCGATGTGTAAGACGTTTAGTTTCTCGTCTTTTTTTAATCGTAAATAGCCCATCTGCAGCTCTTGAGCGCCTATTAAAAGCAAGACACCGTCTAAATCAATATCACCATCGCCCGGAAACTGTTCAGAAAGTTTTGCAATCAAGCGTTCCCAATCATCTTTTAATTCTTCACTTCTCATTACTTTGTTATAATGTTCGAGGCGTTAGATATAATCATAGCTCTTACAGGCATTGGGTTCATAGTTAAGGGTGTTTGGAAGGGTTTTGTTAGAGAGGTTTCAGGTATACTTGCTATAACCGGAGCTCTTGTTGGTTCGTTCGTTTTTCAAGGACTAATAGAAGAGCTCTTATTGCGTTTTTTTCGTCCTCGGTTTGTTGGGTTTTTCTCTTACCTCCTTTTATTTCTCGCTTTATATATTGTTTTACTCCTTCTGGGACGATTAATTGACCGATTCTTAAAAAATATAAGCCTCGGGGGGTTAAACAAAGTCTTAGGAGGCTTTTTCGGCCTATTTAAAGCTCTATTATGGACCTCCTTGTGTATTTATGCCTATACCACACTCCAAAAAGGAGCGGGACTTGAACATCCCAGCCTAGTGGCAGACTCCATATTCTACCCCTTCCTCTTAGACTTTGTTGCCCTGCTAGAGCACGGTCTTTAGCTCAATGCCGCTACCCCTGGAAGTGTTTTGCCTTCCAAGAACTCGAGCATTGCACCACCACCTGTACTGATGTAGCTTACTTTATCTGCATAACCAAACTGATTCACCGCAGCTACGCTATCTCCTCCACCGATCAAAGAGAACGCTCCATTCGCAGTAGCCTGAGCAACAGACTCAGCAACGGTTTTGGTTCCACCTGCGTAGTTTTCAAACTCAAAAACACCCATAGGTCCGTTCCAAATGATGGTTTTTGCCGCAGCAAGAGATTCTTGAACACGGGCAATACTTTCCGGTCCGTTATCAAGTCCCATGTATCCTTCTGGAATCTCGCCAATAGCACACACTCGCTCGGCAGGTTGATCCACAAAATCTTTTGTAATGAGCGTATCCACTGGAATAAGCAGGTTACACTCTAGAGCCTCCGCTTTTTCAATGAGTGATTTGGCTAATTCTAGCTTATCGTCCTCCACCAAAGAGGTGCCGACAGATCCGCCCATCGCCTTTACGAAGGTGAAACCCATGCCGCCTCCAATAACAACGGTGCCTACTTTCTCAAGCATATTAACGATTACTCCAATTTTCGAGCTCACCTTCGCGCCACCAATAATGGCCACGGTTGTGCTCTTGTCGCTGCCCAGTGCTTTGGAGATGCTTTCTACTTCCGCGCTCATCAACTCGCCAAAACCCTTGTTTTCGTCCGCAAAAAACTGAGCAATAACCGCTGTTGATGCGTGGGCACGGTGCGCTGTTCCAAAGGCGTCGTTCAAGTAGATATCTCCTAGCTCAGCCAATTCCTTCGCAAAAGACTCATCACCCGCTTCTTCTTCGTTGTGAAATCTCAAATTTTCCAACAACACGATTTCTCCTGCGCCCGCTTGGGCCACTACAGCTTTCGCTACATCGCCCACACATTCGCTTGAAAAATGAACTTTAACACCGCTCAACGCCTCCACTTCGCTTACCAAATGCGTCAAAGACATGTGGTCTTGGCGCTCGCCTTTTGGTCGTCCTAGATGACTCATCAAAACAGCTATTCCTCCTTCCTGAAGCACCTTAGAAATGGTTGGCATGGCCGCTGTGATACGCGTATTATCGGTTACCTTGAGGTCTTTATCCTGCGGAACATTAAAGTCCACGCGAATAAGCACTTTCTTTCCTGCAAAGTCGAGGCTTTTCATATATTTTAGTGTGTTGTATTGTGGGGCCAATTTACCACTCATATTTCACTCAAAGCGCATGTCACAATTATATAATAACCAACCTCTTCTGGACCAATTGGCCACAGCACTCGACAGAGAAAAGCTGCACCACGCCAATCTCATTTCTTCCGGCCCAGGAGAAGAGGGGTTAGTCGTTGGAATTGCCCTTGCCGCGCGTATTTTATGTGATACACAAAACCACTGTGGCACATGTAAATCTTGTAAGCAAGTGGGCGCGCTTCAAC
>JAKMGS010000085.1 GCA_022424815.1 Schleiferiaceae bacterium
CCACAAATGAAACCACCGTTCCTACCATCAATACATTTGGAACCACCGCTCCATTTTTTACCTGTGACGGTTTTCCAAGTGCTGGACAGAGCATCCTCGTAGAAGCTGATAAGCTGAGCGATAGCTTGGTCATTACTGCACCGGCAGGTTATCACCTTAGTACAGCTCTGAATGGAACATATAGTGCTGTCCTCACCTTGGGGTCAGATAGCACAGGAACGCTCGATACGACTATCTTCATTGCCATGGACGGTACGGCTGCTGCACCAAATCCTGCGACCATTACCTTAAGCTCTACCGGCGCAAACAACTCATTAGTGAGTGTAACCGGAACAAAAGGTGGGGCACTTTCTGCTACGAACTTTGCTAAAACAGATCCTACGGTATGTAGTGCAAACGACGGGACCATCACTTTTGATATTACGAACGTACCAGATGGGGCATACACTGTAACCTATGAAGGGGGCTCCGCAACAGCTAACGTTCTCAGCGGTGTAGCCACCATCACTGGGCTTACTCAAGGCCACTATATCGACCTTATCTTGACAGATGCAAACGGCTGTCAAACAGCTGCTGGTAATACATTGAGCCTTGATGATCCCATCGACTTTACCGTTACTTATAGTCCAGTATCACAGGATATCTGTGAGGGCGCAACGGCCACTTTTGGAGTGAGTACTACAGGTACTACCGTATTCCAATGGTATACTTTGGTCAACAACGTTTGGACTGCCATTCCAGGCGCTACCGGAAATACATATACCACACCCATCTTAACAGATACCACCCGTTACCATGTCGTTGCCGTTTCTCAAAGCGATTGTCAATGGACTTCCTACCCAGTATCGGCGAATGTCAACCCAACCCCACAAGCTTCACTCGTAGCTTCACCGGCTAGTTGTCCCGGCACTGCGGACGGCTCTGTTGATCTGACCATGATCACCACCGTAATGCCTATCTCTTTTGTTTGGAGCAACGGAGAAACTACTGAAGACCTCAGCGCGGTAACCAGCGGAACCTATACCGTGACCATCATCGATCCATTAGGCTGCCAAGGCACTGCGAGCATCGCCGTGAGCGATAGCGATGGTGTAGCTCCAATAGTGATTGCCCAAGACCTCACTATCCAGGTAGATAGTGTCGGCAATGTCGCCATCACACCTGCAGATGTCGACGGCGGAAGTTATGATAATTGTAACATCACGTTAAGTATTGATACCGCAGCATGGACTTGTACCGACCTCGGTGCACATACGGTCATGTTGATTGGAACAGACGGCAATCAAAGCGACACTGCTTATGCCACAGTAACTATCGTCGATACCCTCGGGCCAGAAATCGTATGTGGTACTGATACAACGCTATACGTTGGTGCTGATACTTCCGGTGCACACTACAGCTGGACAGCAGCAAGCTTATACGATGCTTGTGGTGTTGACACTTCGTATGCAAGCGATACTAGCGGGACTTGGTTCGGAATAGGCGCGCATACTGTTTGGACCGTGGCGACCGACGTGAACGGCAATACAGATTCGTGCAGTTTTAATATTGCAATACAGGATACCTTCGCCCCAAGTTTCACCAGCTGTTTGATGGACACCACCTTGTATGCAGATGCCCAGAACTGTGGTGCCAACTTAGTTTGGAACACCCCTGTGGCCACGGACAACAGCGATAATGTTATCTATACTCATAGCGATACCAGCGGCACCTTCTTCCCGGTAGGTGTAGATACTGTATATCACTATGCATCGGACCCAAGTGGCAATAGCGATACTTGTTTCTTTGTGGTTACAGTACTTGATACCATCGCTCCTGCCTGGACCGGCACTCTGGATACCTTAACCATTTTTGCGGGTATAGATACCTGTGGCGTCTTTACGGACAGCTTGAGTTTAACCCCTCCTCCAATTGTCGAGGCTTGTGGAGTGGATACTTTGTTCCACGATGCCAATGCGTATTACGCACTTGGAGATTATGATATCTATTGGTATGTCACCGATGTACACGGCAACACAGATTCTGTTCTTCAAAAGCTCATTGTAACCGAAAACATCAAGCCGGAGATCTATTGTCCTGATTCTTTAATCATTTACGCAGATGCAGATAGTACTTGGACCCAAGTTACGTGGACCGGCGACAGCGTAAACGACAACTGTGGGATGGACAGTGCCTATTTCAGCTTGGCAAAAGGAGGCTATTTACAGATTGGTCTCTCTGTTATTGACTACTTCGCCTATGATTTGCAAGGCAATGGTGATACATGTAGCTTCTATATTACCGTAAAAGATACCGTTGCACCTGTGATTAATCTAGCTCAAGGTGATACCATCTTAAACGCCGATCCGGATAGTTGTTTTGCCGCATTTGCATGGACAACCCCAACGGTCACAGAAAACAGCTCGAATTACAGTACCGTTTATTATAACAGTAGTTCGTCTTCAGGGAATTTTGGGATAGGTCAGCACGAAATAGCTTACGTAGTCACCGATGCCGCAGGAAATCAAGACAGTGTCGGGTTCAACATCACTGTTATCGATGCGAACGGTCCTTCTCTCTACCCCTATAGTGTTGCATTAACATTGGATGCGGCAGGATTTGACACATTGACCCTCGCGATGGTGGACAGTGCTTCTAGCGATTGTAGCGGTATTGATTCCCTATGGATTTCACAAACCCTCTTTACCTGTGCGGATGTAGGTTCGCCGGCCGTTTGGTTCTACGGAGTCGATAGCTTAGGTAACGTAGATTCTGTCCAAGTGCCTATTTCCGTTAGCCAACCCATCGGCGGCGTGGTACAAGCGACCATTACCTCAACCGATGCCCTATGTTATGGCGACGCGAACGGTACGGCTACCATCAATGCCACGGGCGGTAGTGGTGCGTACTCATATACTTGGATCAACTTAGGAACCGCTGCCACCGCAACCAATCTCGCGGCCGGCACATACTTCTGGGAGGTAAGCGATACCAATGGCTGTACAGCCATGGGGAATGTTACTATTGATGAGCCAACTCAACTAATCACTAGTATAACTCCGTCCAACTACAATGGATATGGTGTGAGCACGGAAGGTGCTAACGACGGTTCTGCCGACCTTACTGTAAGCGGCGGTACAGCGCCTTATACTTATTCTTGGAACAATGGTGCCACTACCGAAGACCTCAGCGGTCTACCGGAAGGTATGTTCATCGTCACCGTGCTAGATAGCAACGGTTGTAGCACTATGGATACGGTGATTTTGACGGAGCCCAACTACTTCTCGATCTCCGCCACTGTTATAAGCCACAACATCTGTCCTACGGACCTCGATGGTGCGGCCTACGCCACAACTTCAGGCGGTGTCGCTCCAATCAGCCTCTTCTGGAGTTCAGGTCAGGGTACAGATACCATCACCGCATTGACCTCAGGTTGGTATACCATCACCGCCATCGACACCAATGGCGCTTTAGCGACCGATAGTGTTCTCATTCTCGCCCTCGACGAGGATTGTGACGGCATTCCAAACGACGATGAGGGGGGCGTTGCAGGCGCAGGCGGCGGTATGACCGATACGGATGGCGACGGCATCCCAAACCAGCAGGATACTGACAGCGATAATGACGGCATATCAGACGCCATGGAATTTGATTCGAATGGCGACGGCATAGGCTTCGACGACTGTGATGGTGACGGTGTTCCGAACTTCCTCGATGCGGACGTTTGTGACCTAGACGCGGCGACAGTGTTAACCCCGGACAATGACGGCAACAATGATTATTGGGTCATACCGGGTATTGAGCAGTTTCCTGGTACCCACGTGGTCATCTTCAGCAGATTAGGCTTGAAAGTCTACGAAAACACTGATTATCAAAACGACTTCGACGGACGTGCCAATACGAACACGTATTTGAATAATGCCGAGGAAATCCTTCCTAGCGGAACGTACTTCTATTACGTACGCATGGGCGGTACCTCGAGCCAAGAGTTTAACGGATACCTCTACATTAACCGATAATTGGCCATGAAAAGAATCTATAGCGATATGAAACAGCGCAACCGCCTGGCCTCAATGGCTACGGCTGCCTTACTCCTAGTGGCCGGTCATCTCTCGGCCCAACAGCATCCTTCGCTGGACAACTATTTATTTACGCCTGTGGCCGTTTCCCCAGCTCACGCCGGAATGCAAGACCAACATGTCGTGAGCCTGGTCGACGCACAATGGGTAGGAGTCAAAGGAGCGCCACGTACGGGTCTAATTAGCATGGACTACCGCAACCTTCGTGGCCTAGGATTGAACCTTACTTTGATCAATGACCAAATAGGTCCAGCCCTTACCCAACAGGCGGCCTTAAGCGGCGCCTATCATCTTCAAGTGAACGACATCGCCAAACTGAGCACCGGACTTCGTGTAACTGTCGGACGGACAGCCGTTGACCTGCTAGATGAAACTTACTATGACTTGGTTGATCCAAACATCTATAACCTCCAAGGTCCTATGATAGCCAATGTCGATATCGGTACCACCATAAACACCGAGAACTATTACATGGGCGTAAGCTTCAAAAACGCGAACCGCGCAGAATTGTACGATAATAATTACACTGCACAGGTTTTACAAGTATTTGGAGGTCATCGAATGAACCTCAAAGGGGATTGGTCTTTGCGATCTAGCTTCTTAGCAAGTGCCACTACTAATGCTCCCGCTGATCTCAATTTTCATCTTTTTGTAGAACATCAAGAAAAATGGGGATTAGGAGCACATTATAGTCCTGCCGATGAAGCTGGGGTACTTTTACGCCTCAACCCGTCTAGAGATTGGCATCTCTTCTATCAATACAATTATCCATTAACCGACTTAGTGTACATCACCCAACGAAGTCATGTTGTAGGTTTTTCTTTCAACGTTGCCCCTCGTATTGATTCCTTCACTTCACCAAGACTATTCCTATGAGACGCGTAATTACCTTCAGAGAACTAGGGTTGTGCGTTATGCTCACCTTTGGAACCTTAGCAACAGCACAACCAATAATTACTGGACTATCCACTCCAGATTCATTGGATCATTTTGAATTAGGAGAAGCAGGAGCAGACGATTATGGCGCCCTGCCTTACGGTCAAGGTCACATGCTCTTTTTATCCAACAGAAACGAAAATGGACTCACCGCTCGTGATCCTAAAACAAACGAGCCCTTTGCCCGTCCCTACGTATTGAGATTAAAGGATCTTAAAACATTGCCGTTTGAACTCCCTGGAATATTAGCGGACCAAAAATATCATATAGGTCTTTGCGCACTTCTTCCTGATAGTTCGGGTATTATCGCTAGCCATAGTCGTTCAAAACCCTATAAAAATGGCACTGTCGGTTTAACCTTATCGTTCATTCCATTCAATGGTGAAACGGCAAAAGAATTACCCTTCGTTGATGAAAATGCAGATTACCAGCACCCGTACTTTGACCCAGATGAGTACACGCTATATTTTGCCACAAATGTAGAAGGAGGACAAGGTGGTTACGATCTGTACAGTAGTACATTGGGCTTCGATGGTACGTGGAGTTCGCCTGCGCCTGTTCCCGTAATCAATTCAAAGGCTGATGAAGTATTTCCATCACTGGGTCCAAATTTGACTTTATTCTTTTCCCGCAGCACTAAGAATTATGGACTTCAAAGCTTTATGCACCAGGCCGGAGATTCTTTGGTAACAGAATTACCTTTTAACGGTAGGGGTGATGATTTTGGATTCGTTGTGCTTGATGATAGTACCGCTATTCTTTCTCAGAGTAAACGTCCAGGTACAGCCGCAAATCTTCATCTGTACAAGATTACAGAACCCGTTGCTGTTGATAGCGTCGTAGAGGAATCACCCGATAGTGCCGCTTTGGCCATTGCTAAGGCCGACTCTATTGCAGCATATGAAGCAAGCCAGGCGAATCAAGTAAGTTCAAATGATTCTCAAACTTGGACTACCGACAATTCACCTGAACCCGGCACGACAAGTGGTTACAGCCTCATTGTAGGAGGTTTTGTTGACCGTAATCTTGCCGACAACTTCTTGGCTAGTATTTCGGGTTGGGCTCCCAATGCCTTCCTTTCTAGATATAACAATAAATACTACGTCGTACACAGTGTTCATCAAACTCGATCCACAGCCATTCGCTCAAAGGAATCTGTGAACAATCGAGGTCATAGAGCCTGGGTGCTCGGTAAGGGGTTGAAAGAGATGTGATAAACATACCTTGAAATTTGAGAGCCCCGAACGCGTTGCGATCGGGGCTCTCTTCAAAAATCCAGACTGGGTCTATTATATTCTCCCATTCAGATTAAATAAATGCGCTAACTATTCAGATAACTTAAGGCTGCGCCAAAATCACCATAATACATTTGAATGGTAATCTTACCCTCCTCATTTAAATCGAATGTTTCATACATACGCACTACCGCTGAGCGTTCATCGGTGGAGTCGGTGGCGGCCTTTGTTATTTTCAAAGGGGCATAGTATCTAACGCTCGCATTAGGCTCTTGCGTTTCTGAATCTACACCCGGAAGAAGAACGGGCTCCACTAAGAATTCAAAATCAAAGTTTTCCCATAGGTAGGCATCTTCTGCTTGAAGATCTGCTAAACGCATTGTATCTGGTGAACCGTTAAAATTGGTATTCACCATGAAAAAATCTTCTGCATACATGCTGTAGTCTTGATTCTCACCGGTAAACCCGGCGTTATTCGCGCGTATTACTTCACAGTTTCTCGCAAAGCGTTCGTCTAATTCTGACGTGTCATTCGAACTTACCGATTCCTTAGAATTACACGATGTAATGATTAAGCTCGCTAAAAGCGACACAAGGAATAGAAATGTTTTGTTTTTCATTTGAAAATTGTGTTGTATTAATTCGCCATGTAAATGATCTCCTGATCAACCTTTCCTTCATCATTAAAGGAATGGGTCATATGTAAGAACTCACGAGTAGTTTCTCCTGTTTCTGCATTGGTATTGTTAGCCCACCACCAAGAGTAGACCACCCACGATCCACCGTCACGTGCATACCATATAGCATCTGGGTATCCTGACTGTTCCAGCTTACGTTCGCTCGTTGAGGCGACTCCAGCCTCCCACTGCGCCCTGCGCTCTTCGAGATTATACTTACCGTCATGACCAAGTCTGTAGAAATCAGCGTCTTCGGCAAAGTACCCTTGTAGTTTGTCTAGGTCACCTTCAGAGTAAGCGGCCACCATTTCATTGAGCATGTCGATGAAAGGATGCTCGTCAAAGACGCGACCATTCCGGTGTACACCAAAGGATTCTTGTATTTGAGCAGAAATAGTTTCTCTATCATAGTAATTCACTGTCATCGTGATCTTACCATCTTCATTGACATAATTCGCCGTGTGAAGCGGGCCCTTAACAGTATCTCCACTTTCTTTATTAATGGCCGTCCAGATCATCCAATCTAGCGTCCACGCTCCCTTTTCTCCTTTGTACTGAATGATATCGGGTGAAGCTGGATCCATGTTAGTGATAGTGAGATCAAAGTTCTTCTGCCACCAAAGCATCAAATTTACCTCTTCGTCAATAGTTCCCGGTTCCTCAGATCCTGGATCCCAAATTTTCGCGTCCTCAGTATAAAGCGCGCGCAGTTCTTCTTCCGTACCCGATTCCCAAACGCGGTAAGATTGTGTCACCACATCATAGGCTGGATGTTCGGAGTATACTACTCCAGATTTCTTTTGTGCCACCGTTACCAACGGCAAGCACAAGGCTAGTACAATTACTTTTTTCATTGAGTGTTAGTTTTGATTCCATTTTAAAATACCTCATTATCAACACTTTAGGGTGTATCAAGTGAGACATCGAAAAAACTTAACATCAAATTGAGTCTAAACACTCAGTCAGAATATGTCAATTATAAATGCCACCGGAATTGGATCCTGCACATAATCAACCCCCCACAAACGCGTTAACCTCCCGTTATCGTACATTTGAACCCGATGTCCACACCCAAAGAACATAAGATTGCCATATTAGGATTGGGCTACGTAGGCCTGC
>JAKMGS010000086.1 GCA_022424815.1 Schleiferiaceae bacterium
GGAAGCTCGAAGCTCAATCCCTGAATGACGGGAACGTCTGGGCGTGAGGGATAAGAGAATTGGACCTCCTTAAATGAAATGCCTTCCACCTGCGCAGCGGTAACATCTTCTCCACCGACCAATTCCGGCTCCTCGTCCATCAATGAAAATATAGTTTCGGTCGCCCCAACGGCCTTCTGCAACTGGGCATATACAGAGGCCAGGCCGCCTATAGATCCGCCAATAAAGAGGGCGTACAAAATGAATTCATTGAGTTTATCGGCAGCCAATTCTCCCTCGTGCACCATCCCAGCCCCGAACCAAATGACCAAGGCGATGGCTCCAAACAAACCGAAGGTGATAAAGCTTGAAAACGCGCCGCGGTAATAACCGCCCGTGATGGCTAATCCGACCACCTTCTGAATGCGCTCGCGGTAGCGAGAACGCTCCCACGCCTCGTTCGCAAATGCCTTCACCGTCTGAATGCCCGAGAAGGTCTCTTCCACGATGGTATTGCTTTCGGCGATTTCATCCTGCACCTTCTTGGCGTATTTACGGATGAATCGGCCAAAAATAAAGGTCACAATGATGAGCGGTGGAATCACGCCCACGATGAACAATGTCAACTTGATGGAGGTGAAGGCCAAAATGGCGATACCCCCAATGACCATGCTTAATCCACGCAGGAATTCAGCTAAGGTCGTAGTCAAAGTTTCTCCAATCTGTGCGGTATCCGAAGCCACTCGCGAGTTCAGCTCCCCCACTCGTTTCGAGGTGAAGAACGACATGGGCAAATGCAGCAAGTGGGTATAAAGGTCGCCGCGGATGGCCGCCAAGGCTCTTTCAGTTACCATCACAAACAATACGACTCTAAAGAATCCCGCTACACCTTGAACGGCCAATAGGCCCATCATCTGCAGCATGTTGTGGCGTAAATTATCCGCCGAAGAAGACATCAGTCCTCCCAAGAGTTTTGGGAAGAGCAAGGAGGTACCCATGGTGATCAAGAGGAAGAAAAATCCAAGGGCCCAAAGTCCGGCGTGCGGCTTCACATAGGCCATGATTTTACGGAGCTGCCCCAAATCTTTGGCGGTCAACATTTTCCGTTTTTTCTTGTCCGGATTCGATGACTTTTCTCTTCTTCTACTCATACCTGCGAAGTTACGTCCTATGGCCTACCTTTGCGCATCAATTCAGTAAAAATGGCGGGAGCAGAAAACATTAAACCCTACGACCCTAAATCGGACAAAAAAGAGCAAGTTGCGGACATGTTCAACAACATTTCCAAACGCTATGATTTGTTGAACCACCTCTTATCGTTGAACATCGACAAGGGCTGGCGTACGAAAGTGGTCAAGATGGTGGCTGCCGACCAACCGTCGCTTGTACTGGATGTGGCTACCGGAACGGCAGATTTGGCCATCGCCCTTGCAAAAGGAACAGGCGCAAGCATTACCGGCGCAGATATTAGCGAAGGCATGCTCGAAGTGGGCCGTGGAAAAGTGCATAAAAAAGGTTTGGACAAGAAGATTGTCTTGGAACTAGGCGATAGTGAAAACCTGCCCTACGCGGACAACACTTTTGATGCCATCACCGTTGCCTTTGGCGTGCGCAACTTCCAGAATTTGCAAAACGGCTTGCGCGACATGAAGCGCGTGTTGAAACCTGGAGGACAATTGGTCGTACTGGAATTCAGCACTCCTAAGCACTTTCCATTCAAGCAGCTGTACTGGTTCTATTTCAAGGCTGTGCTACCCACCATTGGCAAGCTCATTTCTAAAGACCCGCGCGCCTACACCTACCTTCCGGAGAGCGTGGCAGCCTTTCCATATGGGGCGGCTTTTGAAAAAGAAATGGTCGATGCAGGTCTGAAGCCGGTAAAAACGAAGCCCGTAACTTTCGGCATCGCGACCATCTATCAAGCAAGAAAATAGGCGTTTCAGCGTTTACCTTCTTATGAAGAATCTCAAGCTCTTTTTATTGTTCTTGGCGTTGCCTTCGGCCCTCTCGGCCCAATTTTCTCGATTGCGCAACCAACCCTTGTACGATAATAACGAGCTGCACTTCGGATTCCATATCGGACTGAATTGGTACAACTTCTCCATGGACACCAAAAACCTCACGGAGGTCGATGGCATCTACGGAGTGACCAGCGAAGCCTTGCCCGGCTACAACATCAATATCATTTCGAACCTTCGACTCAGCGAGCATTTCGACCTGCGCTTTACGCCAGGCTTTGCCGCCACAGTGCGTAATCTGCACTTTGACATGAACGACCCGTTCACCAATGAGCGCAAAACCATCAGCCGCCAGATCGAGAGTTCGTACGTCCAATTTCCCCTGCACCTCAAATTCAAAAGTGTCCGCATCGACAACTACCGACTGTACCTGATGGGCGGCATTCGCTACGCCAACGACCTTGCTTCCAAAGCAAAGGTGGTGGACGACAACCTGTTTAAACTGCAGCGCCACACCGCAGATTATGAGATAGGATTCGGCACGGATTTCTACTTTGAATATTTCAAATTCTCACCTCAGATCCGCGCATCTTGGGGATTGACAAACCTATTGGTACAAGACGGTACTCCACAGGTCAGCGCCCTGGATGGCATTCGCAACCGCGCCATTCTCATCAACTTCACCTTCGAATAGTGCAGAAGGGTGTAAAGTACATGTTGATTTCTGTCGGCTGCTTCGCCGGGGTCAACCTCATGATCAAATTCTTGCCGAATATCCCGGCAACGGAATTGGTCCTGTTTCGCTCCATCATCACTTTAGCCATTAGTTATGTGCTGTTGCGTAGGCGAAAAATCAACCCATGGGGAAACGATAAGAAATGGTTGTTGATCCGCGGCATTGCAGGCACCACGGCCCTGACCATCTTCTTCTACACCATACAGAAGATGCCGCTTAGCGCTGCGGTGACCATCCAATACCTCAGCCCCTTTTTCACCGCCTTTATTGCGGGATTCCTGCTCGGAGAAAAGACTCGATGGGCACAATGGGGATTCTTTGTTCTATCCTTCGCCGGAATTGTAATCGTCAAGGGGTCGAGTGCCCAAATCCCTACGGACCTTCTCCTACTTGGGGTTGTTTCTAGTATATTCTCAGGCTTGGCTTACAACGCTATCCGTAAACTTAAAAACGAGGCCCCTCTGGTCGTGGTCATGTACTTCCCGCTCGTGGCCACTCCAGTGATGGTTGGTTTCAGCTTTTTTAATTGGACCACCCCCGTAGGCATAGAATGGCTGCTCCTCATCGCCGTTGGAATTTTGACCCAATTCGCCCAAGTCTACATGACAAAAGCCTACCAAAGCTCCGAGGTCAATACCGTCGCTCCCTTAAAATACATTGGGGTCATCTTCGCTCTCACCTGGGACATTCTTCTCTTCGATTTTGTCCCGAACGGCACGATGTTTTTGGGAATCGCCATGGTCATTGGCGGGGTGCTTTTTAACCTTCAATACAAGGCTAGGCTTGCGAAACAGCGTACTCGTACAGAAGCGTAGCGCCACTCACGGCCACATTCAGACTTTCCATCTTACTCGCATCCCCCGGCAGGGTAATGGTCGCATCACGCATCTCTTTCAGCATAGGGGACACGCCTTGGCCTTCATTGCCCAGCACTAGAGCTGTTTTTTGGGTCCAATTAAATCCGCGCACAGGCGTTCCAGCCATGTCCGCAATGACTAATTGGGCCCCGGCCTCCTTTACAGCACTTAAAAACTCGCCTTCGTCCATCGCGTGCACCTTCACGTGCGCCAAAGCACTCATGCTGCTCTGCACCACCTTTGGCGACCAACAGTCCGCCGTACCGGTCAATGCCACCACATTTGTAATGCCGTACCATAACGCCGTACGCAATAGCGTACCCACATTGCCCGGGTCCTGCAACCGATCCAGCACAAGCACCATGCCCGCCCAATCCAGCTCGTCGGACTGCGGCACCTCAAACACTGCCAATACAGACGACGAGGTCTCCAAAAACGTAATACGCTTCATTTCAGCCTCACTAATCCACACAATGGGTCCAGTGAATTCCTGAGCATCAGCACTGTCAACCACGAAAATATTCTCCGCAACAAGGCCACTGTTGAGGAAATCTGTGACTAACTTCATTCCCTCAGCGACGAATAGCCCGGTCTTTTTTCGGTTCTTTCGAATGGAAAGGCTCCGGATAAGTTTTTCCTGATTTTTGGTGAGCACAGTGATTGAATTTCGAGCTAAAATACGTTCCTTTTCGCGTGCAGCGGTTTTGCTGCTCGCCTTTTCCTCGTGTTCCGGGTTGCAACAAGCAAGCCACACGGAACCCCTGCTGATTGAAAACAATATCACGATCAATGGCAAGGCCAGTCAAAGTGATGATGATTACGACATCCTACGTCAGCGCCCCAACAAAGGCTGGGCAGGGGTACGACTCTTCTTAAGTCTGTACGGAGCCGGAGAAAAAATCCCCAATACTGGCGTGGGTAAATGGCTCATAAATATTGGTGAACCTCCTGTCTACCTCGACTCCTTGTCAAGGGTACAAAGTGCGGCACAATTGGGCATACATTATTTCAACCTTGGTTATTTCAACGCCGAAGTAACGAGCTATGAAAAAGTTAAAGGACGAAAGGCGAAGGCCTATTACGAGGTCAACACAGGACCTAAACACATCCTAAGTTCCTTCGAGCTCCATTCCACTAACCGCTTTATTGACTCTGCCCTCGCCCATTATCCACCTCCGTTCTCAGCCGGAAACGGCGTGATTGCCGAGGAAATCGAACAGGCTCAGCTAGACCTTACAAACTTTCTCAAAAACAAAGGATACTACAAAGCGCAACTAGGTTGGGTCTATTTCGAAGTAGATACCACTGAAGGTCCCAACGATGTTCATCTCATCGGCGTGGTCGACCCCTACAGTTTTGGAGGAGATATACGTCGCCGATCAATCACAAGTATTAGAGCTCAGCCAACCTATGATTATGGTACCACCGCTGTGATCACCGATAGCGCACGTACCTCCCACGGCATTGATGTAGTACAAAACGGCCTGAAGTTCCGTCCCGAATTTATAGATCAACAGATATTTCTATCTGTCGGCGATAGTTACAACAGCAGTGCGATTAAAGAAACTTATAAGAACCTCGTAGCTCTCGGCGTCTTCAAAAGTGTGGAGATCGACATTATCGAATCCGGCGACGATCTAATGGCCAACCTAAAACTCACGCCGATGTCAAAGCGCTCCGTAAGTGCAGGTATTGAAGGCTTGGGCAACAACGGCAGCATAGGTCTTGGGGGGCAATTCAGCTGGGACAACCGCAACTTATTCAAAGGGGGTGAAGTACTCCGCTTAAGCCTAGGAGGCTCGGTCACCGAACAACGCAACTCCACCAATACCACTTGGTTACTGGATGCCCGCGAACTCAACGCATCCGGAAGTTTGCGTTTTCCTAAGTTTCTTTTACCAAAGGCTTTGCTCCCCGTAAAATCTAAATACTGGCAACCCCGCACTGAAATTGGACTCAAATCCTCATTCCAATTCCGCGTAGACGAATTCAACCGAAATGTATTGAGCTCCTACCTAGAATACCGTTGGAAAGTGAACGGCGCACAACATACCCTGAGCCCGTGGCGATTCTCATTTGTTCAGATTGACTTCAACTCCGACAGCACCCTGGCACCCTTCCTTTTCAACGGTTTCCAAGATTTGGTTTTCGCACAAAGCGGCTACAGGATGAACAAGACTTGGACCCAAGGCAACACGAGGTACTTCACCGCCCTAGAACTCGAAACCGGCGGACATCTTTGGCGCAGGATGGGACTTAGCTCTATTAGCGGCGTCCCATTGATGCCCTTTGCCAAAGGGTCCGTGGAATTCCGCCTGTACCAGCCTTTAGTCCACCAGCGCGAGATCGCCTTCAGAACATTCCTAGGCCTGTCCCAACACTGGAGCCCTGACCAAAGCTTCATGCCGTTTGAAAAGTCCTTTTTCATGGGCGGAGCAATGGACATGCGCGGCTGGACCGCCTATCATTTTGGACCGGGCGCTACCTCAGAAGAACTCTTACGTACAAGTGGATACTTTGCTGCCGCTCCCATCAAATTCGTAGCCAATGCTGAATATAGATTCACCATGCACGACGCTTGGAAAGGCGCTGTATTCTTGGATGCCGGAAATATGTGGCTCTACAACCGATTTTACGGAAATGATTTAACCGCGGACCAATTAGCCGCTATTTCCAAAGGCACTTTCGGATGGAACTCTTTCTACAAACAATTGGGCCTGAATACAGGTGTTGGGTTCCGATATGATTTGGAATTTTTCATCATGCGTGCAGATATCGCACTGAAAGTCCATCATCCGGGGGCTGTGGACCGATCAAGCTGGGTTATTCAAGACCCGAAATGGCACGATTTTAATCTAACATTAGGCATAGGATATCCTTTCTAGAACTGGGGTTTATTGTTGTGCATTTTTGGCCTATTTTAGCCCGCACAATTAAACACCTATAACTATGATGTCCATTGACAAAATTAGAGAGTTGCTAGGAGACCAAGCAGATACGTTGTTAAACCACACCTCAACTGCAATCACCAAAGATTCTTTGGCGATCCTTCCATCAGGCAACTTTGTCACGGAATCTTTCACAGAATCTAACCGCAGTATCCAAGTGATGAACTCACTGCAGCGTTTGTACGGCACAGGTCGTTTGGCAAACACTGGTTACTTGAGTATCCTACCTATTGACCAAGGTATCGAGCATAGTGCCGGTGCTTCTTTCGCACCTAACCCAATGTTCTTCGATCCTGAGAACATTGTTAAGATGGCAGTTGATGCAGGCTGTAACGCGGTAGCTTCTACCTACGGTGTATTGGCCACTGTAGCTCGCAAGTGGGCGCACAAGATTCCTTTCGTGGTAAAAATCAACCACAACGAATACTTGAGCGCACCAAATACTTTCTACCAGAGCCCTTACGGCACTGTTGACGAAGCTTGGAACATGGGTGCATGTGCAGTAGGTGCTACCATCTACTTCGGTCACCCACAATCGCGTGAAATGATCGAGCAAGTAGCAATGGCTTTCGAAAGAGCGCACGAACTAGGTATGGCCACCATCCTATGGTGTTACACTCGCAACGACGCGTTCAAAGTGGACGGCGTAGACTACCACACTTCTGCAGACTTGAGCTCACAAGCGATTCACTTGGGTGTAACCATCCAAGCGGATATCATCAAGCAAAAGTTGCCTACAAATAATGGCGGTTACAACGCAACAGGTCACGGTAAGACACACCCTAAAGTGTACTCTGAATTGACCACTGATAACCCTATTGATTTAACTCGTTACCAAGTATTGAACAGCTATAACGGCCGTATCGGTGTGATCAACTCTGGTGGTGCTTCTACCGGAAATGACGCGAACGACTTAAGCGAAGCTGTAGCCACTGCGGTAATCAACAAACGTGCTGGTGGTCAAGGTTTGATCCTAGGTCGCAAGGCATTCCAAAAGCCTTACGGCGATGGAATCGCACTACTTCACGCGGTACAAGATGTATACTTGAACGACGAAATCACCATCGCATAAGCGAGGGATTTTCCGATAAACCCAAAGGGCACTCCTGCGGAAGGAGTGCCCTTTTTATCTACATTAGCAAACTGAAACTTAAATATAGCAACTTACATGGGTTGGTTTAAGAGAACAAAAGAGGGGATTACTACCGAAACTAAGGACAAGAAAGAAACCCCCGATGGCCTGTGGCACAAGTGTCCAAAATGTAAGGTCATTGTAAGTGTAGACGATCACAAAGCAACGCTCTGGACGTGCCGTAATTGCGGACATCACGACCGTATTAACGCGAAAGAGTACTTCGAAATATTGTTTGACGACGGGGCTTTCACAGAATTGGACGCCAACATGCAAAGCAAGGATCCTCTGAAATTTGAGGATACCAAGCCTTACACCGATCGTCTGAAAGCAGGTCAAAAGAAATCAGGACTCAAAGACGCCATCACTACCGGGTACGGGATGATGAACGGCCGCGAAGTGGTGGTCGCT
>JAKMGS010000184.1 GCA_022424815.1 Schleiferiaceae bacterium
CAAATTGAATTAGCCGGGAAAAATAAACGCATCATTGTTTTTGGCACCGGGAAGAATTTAAAGTTCCTGCAAAAGCTCAACGAGGAGTACAACTTCACTCCGGAGCTCGTAGCCTTGGAGCACCCACGGTACGTAATGCAATACAAGTACAAGCACCGCGAGCAGTACATCGCGAAGTATTTGGAAGCGTTTACCAAATAAAAAAGCCACCCGGCAGGGTGGCTTTCTATTTCTAGCTAAATGCTGAGAGTTACATCATTCCCATACCGCCGCCCATTCCTGGAGCAGGCATTGCGGGCTCTTCCTTAGGGATCTCAGTAACGGTCGCCTCAGTGGTCAACAATAGACCCGCTACAGACGCAGCGTTTTCCAAAGCCACACGCGTCACCTTCGTTGGGTCGATGACACCTGCATCATACATGTTCTCGTAAACATCAGTTTTGGCGTTGAAGCCGAAATCTGCCTTGCCTTCTTTCACCTTGCTCACCACTACAGAGCCTTCTAGACCCGCGTTATAAACGATGGTGCGCAATGGCTCCTCAATCGCTTTAGAAACGATTTGGATGCCGGTAGTTTCGTCTTCGTTATCGCCTTTCATGCTCTCAAGGACATTGCTCACGCGTACAAGCGCTACACCACCTCCTGGCACAAAACCTTCTTCTACTGCCGCTTTTGTCGCTGCCAAGGCATCGTCCACACGGTCTTTCTTTTCTTTCATTTCTACCTCAGATGCGGCACCTACATAAAGGACTGCAACACCACCGGCGAGCTTCGCCAAGCGCTCTTGCAACTTCTCACGGTCGTAATCTGAAGTTGTGTTCTCGATCTGAGCTTTGATCTGGTTCACACGGCTCGCGATGGCTTCACCGGCACCGGCACCATTGACAATGGTCGTATTATCCTTGTCGATACTTACCTTCTCAGCAGTACCCAACATATCTAGGGTAGCGCCTTCCAAAGTCATTCCGCGCTCTTCGCTCACCACCTGACCACCGGTTAGGATGGCAATATCTTCTAGCATGGCCTTGCGACGGTCACCAAATCCTGGAGCCTTAACTGCTGCAATTTTCAAAGAACCACGAATGCGGTTTACCACCAATGTGGCAAGTGCTTCGCCGTCTACATCTTCTGCGATGATCAATAGCGGACGACCGCTTTGAGCTGCTGGCTCAAGAATTGGCAACAACTCTTTCATGGAGCTCACCTTCTTGTCGTAAATCAAGATGTACGGATTCTCAAGTTCCGCCACCATCTTCTCTGTATTCGTCGTGAAATATGGGCTCAAGTACCCGCGGTCAAACTGCATACCTTCCACCACATCTACGTAAGTTTCAGTACCCTTCGCCTCTTCCACGGTGATCACACCTTCGTTCTTCACTTTGGCCATCGCCGCTGCGATCAAAGAACCAATTGCGTTATCGTTATTCGCAGAAATCGTAGCTACCTGCTCGATTTTGCTGTTATCATCGCCCACCTCTTGGCTCAAGTTTTTCAACTCTGCTACCAAGGCTGTCACGGCTTTATCGATACCACGCTTCAAGTCCATTGGGTTCGCCCCAGCAGCCACGTTTTTCAATCCGTGCGCATAGATTGCCTGCGCCAAAACTGTCGCTGTGGTAGTTCCGTCCCCCGCGATGTCCGCAGTCTTCGAAGCCACTTCTTTCACCATCTGGGCGCCCAAGTTTTGCAACTTGTCTTCGAGTTCGATTTCCTTCGCTACGGTCACCCCATCCTTAGTTACATGAGGAGCGCCGAACGCTTTTTCAATGATCACATTGCGTCCCTTAGGACCCAAGGTCACTTTTACTGCATTTGCCAACGCATCTACCCCAGCCTTAAGACTGTTGCGTGCCTCTACATCAAATGAAATTTCTTTTGCCATTTTACTATGCTTTTACTCTTTAAATGGGTTAAACAATAGCCATGATATCTGCTTCACGCATGATCAAATACTCACCGCCTTCGTACTTGAATTCGGTGCCGCTGTACTTGCCATACAACACAGTATCGCCAACACTTACCGTCATCGGCTCGTCCTTCTTACCAGGACCCACGGCCACAACGGTGCCTTTTTGTGGTTTCTCTTGCGCTGTATCAGGAATAATAAGTCCTGACGCAGTCGTAGTTTCCGCAGCTGCAGGTTCCACGATCACTCGGTCAGCTAGCGGACGAATGTTTAAATCTGCCATGATTTTGAGTTATTTAATTATTGTTTGACGCTTTATTACATGAAATTCTGTGCCAAGGTACAAATTGTGTCATCCTGTCACCGACCCTAATTCTGCATCCGAAAAATTGACATAAAAGCATAAAAAAACCCGCACAGCAACTGCCATGCGGGCTTATTCTATGTGTGAAAGACGCTTATTATTCTACGTTCTCAGGCATTCCCGGAAGCGGTGCTTCACCAGCGGGAGCTTCTTCAACTGAAGCATCTGTCTGTGGCGCAGGCATTGTTGGCTGTGGAAGACCGTCACCTACATCCATGATAGTATCCTGCTCTTCTACAGTTCCGGTTCCTACCATATTCATACCGACAACCAATACGAATAGTGCGATGACCAATGACCAAGTTGCCTTGTCCAAGAAATCAGTTGTTTTCTTAACGCCGCCTAACATTTGAGGGCTATCGCCACCAAAGGCCGCACTAAGGCCGCCTCCCTTAGGGTTTTGAACCAATATGACCAAAACCAACAAGACAGAGACTACAACAATCAGGATGGTGAATAATGCTGTCATTACTTTTTATGTTTCTTTATTTCTTTAATTCGGTCGGCAAAGAAACCACTTTTTTCCGGGTATTTCAAACTTAAAACCTCGTAAGCGTTGATTGCCTTATCCCAAAGTCCCTGCTTTAGGTAAATCTCTGCCAATGT
>JAKMGS010000185.1 GCA_022424815.1 Schleiferiaceae bacterium
TACCTATAGAGTGCAAGATGCCTTGGCCATCATGGCAGGATACCAAATCACACCAGATTTGCGCGCAAGTTACTCGTACGACTTAACCACGTCTACGTTGAGAAACTCAAGCAGCGGCTCACATGAGATCATGATGACCTACTGCTTTACCATCGAAATTCCACCGAAAGAAAAAGGTAGTTATAGAAACCCTATATTTTTGTAATATAGCGGCTTGCTTAAAAAAACGAATAAAGTAGAAATACATAGATTATGAAAAAGTTCCTCTTAGGGTTCACCGCGCTTGCACTTCTAGCCTCTTGTGGCAGCAGTGATCACGGTGAATTAGTTGGCGTGCAAAACCGACCAACCTGGTACCCTAGCGAACCTTATGGTATGGTGTACATCCCTCAGGGATCGTTCACTATGGGAAACCATGATGAAGATGTACCGTATGCCTACACTGCTCCTGCCAAAGTAGTTAGTGTTCCATCGTTCTACATGGATCAAACAGAAATCACCAATAACGAATACCGTCAGTTTGTACACTGGGTACGAGACTCCATTGCACGGGTAAGGCTAGCAGAAGGCTTTGTTGAAGACTTTGCATGGATAGATTTAAGTGATATGGAGGACCCAAATTACTTTCAAGAATACGTAGCTACAGAGTATCCAGATAGTATGACGCGACGCCTAAATTGGGACCCATACTTAGAATGGGACAAAAACAGGTATCCCGATGAAGAGTATACAGCAGTCATGGAAAGCATGTACTTACCACCTAATGAGCAATGGCTAGGTTACAGGCACATCGATACTCGTCAACTCAACTACACCTTCTACTGGATTGATAAGCAACAGGCTGCTGAAAAAAGCAACCGTGTAGCCCACGATTACCGTGACGATGACGATGACGGCGAACTATTCGGTTACCGTGATTACATAAACGACACGAAGGCAAGCTCGGATCGTTCCTCATTCTTTAAAAAGGAAACCATTAATGTGTATCCGGATACATTGGTCTGGATTCATGACTTCACCTACAGCTTTAATGAGCCTATGCATGATAAGTATTTCTGGCATCCGGCTTATGACGACTATCCAGTTGTAGGAGTGAGTTGGAGACAAGCAAGAGCTTTTGCCAACTGGAGAAGTAAATATCGTCGTGACTTCTTGAAAAACGAAGGAGAGCTGATCGAACATGATTTCCGCTTGCCTACAGAGGCTGAGTGGGAATACGCTGCCCGCGGTGGAGAGGAATTAACAACATATCCTTGGGGAGGACCTTACGCGACCAATAGCTCAGGATGTTATCTCGCGAATTTCAAGCCAAGACGAGGAAATCTAACTGCGGACGGTGGTTTTTACCCTGTAAAGACTACTGCGTATAATCCGAATGGATATAATCTCTACTGTATGTCGGGAAATGTTAGTGAGTGGACTTCTTCAGCTTTTGATGTTCAATCTTACGCGTTTGAAAGTGATATCGCACCTCAATTTGAATACAATGCCGAAGAATGGGAATCTAATACCATGAAGCGTAAAGTAATTCGTGGTGGTTCATGGAAAGATGTAGCTTACTTCATGCAAGTGGGTGCCAGGGACTTTCAATATCAAGATACTGCCACCAGTTACATTGGCTTTCGTACCGTGCAAAGTTTCTTAGGTCGAGACATCAAAGACTTTTAATATCAATACAACCTTAACTCAAATTAATTTTAATCCATTATGGCACTAATCGATGTAAACGGAAAAAGATTCAAGAATTTCATGGCAAAACTCTATGGTTTTGGTGCCGCACTAGTAATTCTTGGAGCCCTATTTAAAATTCAGCACTGGGAATTTGCAGGCCCCATGCTTATTTTAGGATTGTCTACGGAAGCAGTAATTTTCTTCTTTTCTGCCTTCGAAAAGCCTTCTACAGAATATGATTGGTCTCTAGTATATCCAGAGCTAGCAACCGGCGATGCATCCGAAAGAGATAGAAGTTTGACCGTTACAGAACAGTTGGATAACGCCTTAGAAAATGGCGGTATTGATTCGGAACTCATTGCTCGATTGGGAGAAGGCATGCGTAGCTTAAGTGAAACAGCGAGCGCGTTATCAGGCCCAGTAGATGCGGTCGGCGCTACTGCTAAGTACAGTGAACAATTGACTTCTGCAGCCGCAAATATGGAAAGTCTGAACGCCCTATATGCTGTCCAACTAGAAAATACAACCGCTCAAGTAGAACGTCAAAACGATGTTATGGAACAACTAGCCACGGCCTCTACCAATGCTACTGACTTGGCGGGTGAAATTTCTACCCTTAAAGGCAACTTAGAATCATTAAATAACGTGTACGGAGGTATGCTTACCGCAATGGGTAAATAATTGAACCAATACCTGATTTAAGAACCCTAAACAACTAAGCATATGGCATCGGGACAATTAAGCCCTAGGCAGAAAATGATCAACATGATGTATCTCGTGTTGACTGCCCTACTTGCCCTTAACGTAAGTAGCGAGGTACTGAACGCATTTTATCAAGTGATGCTGAAACAAAAGGCATCCATTGAAACTATTGATAGTCAAAACGCAACTGTTTATGCTGCATTTAAAGCCGCAGCTGATGACAACGAAGCAAAAGCCGGACCTTGGAGAGATAAAGCTTTAGAAGTAAAGGCTCAATCAGATGCGCTCTTCTCTAGTATTGAGGCTATGAAATCTGATATTCTAGCGCAAGCAGGAGGTCCAGATGATGAGGATCCAGAGAAACCGAAAAAGATGGATGACCGCGATGTGGGCGGCAATTATTTCATCAATAAGAAAAATGGTCCAGCCCTAAAGCAAGACCTCGAAAAATATAGAGAGTTTCTAAAGGGCGAAATAGATTCCAATACAAC
>JAKMGS010000010.1 GCA_022424815.1 Schleiferiaceae bacterium
GGAATATGGATGCTATTAGGGTCCAATTCTCCTACTTCCACCAACTCTTCCACCTCAGCCACAGTAACCTTTCCAGCCATAGCCATCATAGGGTTGAAGTTGCGTGCCGTGCCCTTGAAAATGAGGTTTCCAGCCTTATCGCCTTTCCATGCCTTCACGAAGGCAAAAGGCGCATCGAAGGCATGCTCTAAAATGTGAGGCTTGCCATTGAACACGCGTACTTCCTTGCCCTCTGCCACCTCCGTACCGTAACCGGCCGGCGTGTAGAAGGCAGGAACACCCGCTCCGGCCGCGCGACAACGCTCTGCCAAGGTGCCTTGTGGGATGAGTTCCACCTCCAGCTCTCCGCTCAACATCTGGCGCTCAAATTCGTCGTTCTCACCGACGTAAGAGGCAATCATTTTTTTGATTTGTCGCGTGTGCAAGAGCAACCCAAGGCCGAAATCATCCACTCCGGCATTGTTGGAGATGCAGGTGATGCCCGTGGTGCCTTTTTCGCGGATGGCAGTGATAGAATTCTCAGGAATTCCACACAAGCCAAATCCACCAAACATCACGGTCATATTATCTTCTAATCCTTCCAATGCCGCTGTGGCATCTGAAACGACTTTCGAGATATAATTGGTCGTAGACATAGGTAATTATTCTGTGTATAAGGTAAGGAAAAAGCCCCACAAGCTTGGCGAGCGGGGCTTTGGTTTAATCTTCTATAGCAGGAAGCAACGTCGTACTGACCGCGCCAAATCCGATGCGCACATTTCCGTTGGAACAGTGGCCGCGCATGGTGATGGTGTCCCCATCCTCAATGAACGTGCGCATTTCCCCTGAATCAAGGGTGATGGGCTCCTTGCCCGCCCAGCTCAGCTCCAACATCGAGCCGTAGCTGTCCTTGGTCGATCCGGAAATGGTGCCCGAAGCCATCATATCGCCTGCATTGATATTACAACCATTGACGGTATGGTGGGCCAATTGCTGACGCTGGTTCCAATACATGTACTTATAGTTCGAGCGGCTGATCACCGTCTCTGCTTTGCCCTCAGGAGCTAAGCCCACTTCAAGCGCGATATCATAGTTGTTTGCACCTTTGGTCTCCAAATACGGCAACACCGGTGGGTCCTGCTTAGGGCCTTCCACCTTGAAGGGCTCCAATGCATCCATGGTCACTACCCATGGGCTGATGCTCGATCCAAAGTTTTTGCCCAAAAACGGTCCTAGAGGTACATATTCCCACTTTTGGATATCTCGCGCACTCCAATCATTAAAGAGCACCATCCCAAAGATGTATTCATCGGCTTCCTCTGCTTTGATGCGGTGGCCCAATGGCTTGCCCTCACCGGTAATGAAGGCCATCTCGAGTTCGAAGTCCATACGAACTGAAGGTCCGAAAGTTGGGGCGTCGGCACCCGGCGCCATGCGCTGGCCTTTTGGGCGGTGCAGGTCCACTCCGCTGATCACAATAGAGGAGCTGCGACCGTGGTAGCCTACGGGAATGTGTTTCCAGTTCGGGAGCAAGGCGTTTTCCGGGTCACGGAACATCTTGCCTACATTGGTAGCATGCTCAATAGAGCTATAGAAATCTGTATAATCTTGAACGAAAACGGGCATGAGCATCTGCACGTGGTCCACGGGGAATAACGCTTGGTTTTGATGGTCCACACGTGACTTTAACTCGTCGTTGTTCTCATCAAAAATCTCCGCCAATCTGTTGCGAACCTTGCGCCAAGTCGGGCGTCCCAATGCGATGAAATCATTGAGCGTATCCTGCAGGAACACATCGTCTGGTAAGTCGATGCCTTTGAAATATCCCAATTGTTGAAGTGCACTCAGATCAATGGCCGTATCGCCAATACGTGTGCCAGTAGTGATGATATCATCTTCTGGAATAAACACGCCAAAGGGGAGGTTTTGAATAGGGAAATCACTGTCTATGGGGACAGGAATCCATGAAGTTCTTGTAGGATCGTTCGCTGCTAGGTTCATCTATGTTGCTGTTGTGTAGGGTTAGAGGGTTCCTCTGTTTTCTTGTTCGCGCTCAATGGCTTCAAACAACGCTTTAAAGTTTCCTTTTCCAAAGCTTGTGGCTCCTTTGCGCTGAATGATCTCAATGAACACGGTAGGACGGTCCATGAGAGGTTTGGTGAATAATTGGAGCAAATACCCTTCATCGTCACGGTCTACCAAAATCTTATACCGCTTGAGTACTTCGATATCTTCGTCAATGGCACCCACGCGCTCCTGAAGATCGTCGTAGTAGCTGTCCGGTACATCAAGGAAATCCACCCCACGCTCACGCAGTTCGTGAATGGTGTAGATGATATTATCTGTTGCAAGGGCCAAGTGTTGCACCCCTGCGCCATTGTAAAAGTTGATGTACTCCTCAATCTGCGAGCGCTTCTTGCCTTCCGCCGGTTCGTTGATAGGGAATTTGATGCGGCCATTGCCATTGGACATCACTTTAGACATCAAGGCAGTGTATTCTGTAGAAATGTCCTTGTCGTCGAAGGAAATAATCTGAGAGAAGCCCATGACCTCTGCGTAGAACTTCACCCAAGTATTCATCTGGCCCCAGTCAACATTACCCACCATGTGATCAATGTATTTCAGTCCAACGGGCTTCGGCTGGTATTTTGGCGCACGCGCCACATAGCCCGGTAGGAAAGGCCCGTCGTAATCATTGCGCTCCACGAACATGTGTACGGTTTCGCCGTAGGTATAGATTCCGGAAGTGACCACCTTACCGTGTGCATCCTCATTCACTTTTGGTTCCTGATAGGGCTTCGCGCCTCTTTTGGTGGTCTCTTCGAAGGCTTTGGCAGCATCCGGGACCCAAAGGGCAACAAATTTCACTCCATCACCGTGTTCGTTGAGGTGGCGGTTGATATCGCTGTCCTTCACCATCGAAGAAGTGATGACCAAGCGGATTTTATCTTGTTGAAGTACGTAGGAGGTGCGGTCTTGTACGCCTGTTTCTAAACCGGCATAGGCTACCTCTTGGAACCCGAAGGCTGTCTTAAAGTAATAGGCACTCTGTTTTGCATTTCCGACGTAGATTTCTACGTGATCGGTGCCCCATAATTCAAGGAAATCCTGGGCATCTGCAAATTGTTTAGGTAGTGTGTTTGTCATGATCGTGGTTATTTGATCCAGCTTTTGTGGTATTTACCATCGCTCAAAGCAATGGCCTGTTCTGTGACTTTTAGTGGTTTAAAGGTATCGACCATTACCGCATACTCTTCAGTTCCTTTTTTGCCGATGGAACCTTCGTAAGTACCGGGTGCTGGTCCGTGTGGAATGCCCGCAGGGTGCAGTGTAATGTGTCCGCGTTCAATATTGTTGCGGCTCATGAAATCACCGTCCACGTAGTACAATACCTCATCAGAATCGATGTTGCTGTGGTTGTACGGTGCCGGGATGGCCTGTGGGTGGTAATCATACAAACGCGGGACGAACGAACATACTACGAAGGCATTGGTTTCGAATGTTTGGTGTACCGGAGGCGGTTGGTGTACACGTCCGGTAATGGGTTCGAAATCTTTGATGTTGAAGGCGTAGGGGTAGTTGAACCCGTCCCATCCGACGACATCAAAGGGGTGAGAGGCATAGATGTAGTTGTGGATCATATCCTCCTTCTTCACCTTGATGGTGAAATCACCTAATTCGTTTTTCGCAGGCACGTGGGCCGGTGCACGGAAATCACGTTCGCAATAAGGGCTGTGCTCTAATAATTGGCCAAACCAATTTCTATAGCGCTTCGGCGTGTAAATAGGCGAGCCACTTTCCACGATAAATAATCTATTGGCTTCCGTATCAAAACGGAATTGCTGAATCATTCCGCGTGGGATGATCAAATAATCGCCAGGTCCAAAGACCAAAGCGCCCATTTGCGTGTACAGCGTTCCCGACCCTTCGTGGACGAATACCATCTCATCTTGCTGGGCATTCTTGTAGAAATAGTCCGACATGCTCTTTTTCGGTGCTGCCAATGAGATCGTCAAATCACTATTGGTCAACACGGGCGTTCTCGACGAGAGGTAATCTTCTGTAGCCGGTACCTTAAAACCTTCGAGCAAATATGCTTTCATGTTTTTGTCCACCGCTACTTTAGGAGCAACATCTACACTCTCCAATACTTCCTTAACCATGGTCGGCGGATGTTCGTGGTAGAGCAGTGTAGACATCCCGTCAAATCCTATAGTTCCAAAGAGTTCCTCGTGGTACAAACTCCCATCGGCCTTGCGAAATTGCGTGTGCCTTTTGTGGGGAATACTTCCAACTTGTTGATAGAATGGCATACTATTCTGTTTGTGGGTTCCCTACAAATATAGTGTAACTTCGAGGTGTAAATTCTGAGATATGTCATCTGTTTTCGACCATGCCAAGGCCCTATATGATTCCCTAAAATCTGGCCAAACCATTGCCCCTTTACGCGACCAAATCAACAACGACATTCCTACGGCGTATGCCATTCAGCAGGAGCTTGTAGCATTGCGGATGAAGGACGGTGAGCGAATCGTGGGGAAGAAGATTGGTCTTACCAGCCCGGCGGTTCAACAACAGCTTGGCGTAGACCAGCCGGATTACGGCATCTTGTTCCATACCATGGACCGCAGCGCCACGGGCACGATCAGCATGAATGAGTTGATGCAGCCCAAGGTCGAAGGAGAATTGGCTTTCGTGCTTGGGGCAGACCTTCCCAATGCAGATCTTACCCTAGAAGAATTAAAAGCCGCAATTTCAGAAGTGCGAGCCTCCATTGAAGTGGTGGGCTCCCGCATCGAAGGCTGGAACATTCGCATCTCGGATACCATCGCCGACAACGCCTCCGGCTCGCACTACATCCTCGGAGAAGAAGGAAAACCTTTAACTGAGGTAGAAACTGCTGAGGTGCGTATGGCCTTGAAGAAAAACGGCGTGGTAGCCAGCGAAGGCTCAGGCTCGGCGTGCATGGGAGACCCCTTAAATGCTGCGTTGTGGTTGGCGAAGACCATGGCGGCAGGAGGAAGGCCCTTGATGAAAGGAGAGGTATTGCTATCTGGCGCCTTGGGACCCATGGTTCCGGTCGAAAATGGCGATTCCTTTACGCTTGAAGTGGAGGGGTTTGCGCCGGTTGAGGTGCGCTTTACCGCCTAATTGGTTCTAATTGACTAATATTGAATCAGATTTATAGCCACATCAACTTCAAAATTAAGGAGTTGCATAATTGAAAGTTGGCCATACATTTGCGCACCTTTTTACGGAAATGAAAAATAAATATCTGGACCTCGTTGAACAGACCTTTGATTGGCCTACCGAGGAGTTTGAACTGAACAATGCCGGGACACTGGAGTGGAACGGACTGGATCTGATGCCTATCGTCAAAGAATACGGCACGCCTTTGCGCATGACCTATTTGCCAAAGATTGACGAGAACATCCAACGCGCTCGACGCATGTTCCACGTGGCGATGGCCAAGGTGGATTACGACGCGGAATACCACTACTGTTACTGTACAAAAAGCAATCACTTCAGCTTTGTCATGGAGCGCGTGTTGGAGAACGAAGTCCACATGGAAACGTCCAGCGCGTTTGATATCAATATCGTCCGTAAGATGAAGGCGAAGGGGTTGTTGGGAGAGGACCAATTCGTTGTGTGCAACGGTTACAAAACCCCCGCATACCTCGACAATATCGCCGGCTTGATCAATGACGGTCACCGCAATACCATCAACGTGATTGACCACGTGGAGGAATTGGAAGAATTGACCTCACGTCTCGAACACAAGGCGAAGGTGGGGATCCGTATCGCTTCGGAGGAAGAGCCAAAATTTGAGTTCTACACCTCTCGATTGGGCATCGGATACCGCGACATCGTAGATTTTCACAAGAATAAAATTGCCGATAACGATTTGGCCGAGTTGAAGATGTTGCACTTCTTCATCAACACGGGCATTAAGGATACGGCCTACTACTGGAACGAATTGCGCAAATGTGTGATGGTCTACATCGACCTTAAGCGCATTTGCCCGACGTTGGATAGCTTGAATATTGGCGGCGGGTTCCCTATCAAAACAAGCCTGGGCATGGACTTCGATTATGAGTACATGGCGGAAGAAATCATTGCCCAAGTAAAAACCATGTGTGACCACGCCAACGTTCCTGAGCCGAATATTTTCAGCGAGTTTGGAAGTTACACGGTGGGGGAATCTGGGGCCAATTTCTACAGCATCCTCGGCGCCAAACAACAAAACGACCGCGAGCTTTGGTACATGATCGACAGCTCGTTCATGACGACCTTGCCGGACAGCTGGGCCATCAATAAGCGCTTTATCATGTTCCCTTTGAGTAAATGGGACAAGCCTTATGAGCGTGTATTGTTGGGTGGTTTGACGTGTGATTCCGACGATTACTATAACTCCGAGCAGCACGTGAACGCCATCTTCCTACCGCGATTGCGCAAGATGGATCCCGAGCCATTGATCATAGGCTTCTTCAATACGGGCGCGTATCAGGAAAGTTTGTCGGGCTACGGTGGAACCAAACACTGTCTATTGCCTGCACCTAAACACGTGGTGGTAAACATCGAAGATGATGGCACCGTTTCGACAAGATTATTCGCCGACCAACAATCGGCCGACCAAATGCTAAATACCTTGGGTTATGAATAAAGGACCTATTTCGCAGTTTATGGCACACCACTACCGTCACTTCAACGCGGCGGCAATGGTAGATGCAGCAAAAGGATACGAAGCACACCTCGACGCCGGTGGCAAGATGATGGTGACCCTAGCGGGGGCGATGTCGACGGCAGAATTGGGCATTTCTCTAGCGGAAATGATCCGCGAAGGAAAGGTGGACATCATCTCTTGTACTGGAGCAAACCTCGAAGAAGATCTGATGAACCTCGTAGCGCATACGCATTACGAGCGCGTTCCTGAATACCGTGATCTTACCGCGCAGCAGGAAAGAGAATTGTTGGACCGCGGTCTTAACCGTGTGACCGACACTTGTATTCCTGAAGAGGAAGCGTTCCGTCGCCTGCAGGGGCATATCGAGGCCATCTGGAAAGAGGCTGAGGCCAAGGGCGAGCGTTACTTCCCGCACGAATACATGTACAAGATGCTCCTATCGGGCGTCTTGGAACAATATTATGAGATTCCACCGGAGCACAGCTGGATGTTGGCGGCGGCAGAGCGCAATCTGCCTATCGTCGTACCGGGCTGGGAGGATTCCACCATGGGCAACATTTTTGCTTCGTACTGCATCAAGGGTGAGCTTCAAGCCACCACAGTGAAGAGCGGTATTGAGTACATGCAGTGGTTGGCTGGATGGTACACGGAAGAGAGCAAAACAGCTTCTATTGGGTTCTTCCAAATCGGGGGTGGTATTGCTGGGGACTTCCCTATTTGTGTGGTACCTATGCTCTACCAAGATTTAGAACTTGAGGATACTCCATTCTGGGGGTACTTCTGCCAAATATCGGATTCGACCACCTCGTATGGATCGTATTCAGGTGCCGTTCCAAACGAAAAAATCACTTGGGGAAAGCTCGATGCTGATACTCCAAAATTTATTGTGGAAAGTGATGCAACCATTGTTGCGCCTTTGATTTTTTCTTGGATATTAGGCAAATAATTAGCCGCGTGCGGCCCTGCCTATCGGGTCGTGATATTAGCTTAATAATGTGTGTTTTAGCCGAAGTACATTACTAGTGATATCAAACATTTACAGCAAATGGCAAAGCGATTTGTGATCAAGGACTACAAGTCCATGACTCCAGACCTTATGGCGCTGCTGGTCGAAGCGTACCCTGACGGTTTCGAATACGACACCGAGTATTTTACCAATGCAAAAGGGGAGCGCGTGGAAGCTGTTCCACTGGAGACCGAGGATACAAAGTACTTGATTAAGGTCAGTACCACGTTAGTTCAAAAGTTCGAGGCCTACGAAGAGGACGAGGATGATAATGATTCGGATTCCGATGATTTTGATGCAGCAGAGGACGTAGAAGACGACGACCTTTAGTATTTTGGAGCCATGATTCAACGCAGGCTCCTTCCTCTCATCGTTTTTGTATTGGCTATTGCTTCTGCATATGGCCAGAAAACCTCCACATTCATTCCGGAACCGGGTGAAGGCTTTTCATTTAATTCCTCTGCGCTGCTCGTGAGCGGAGCCCCTGAGGCGTTTTCGCCCGGTGCTATCGCCAACAGTCAAGAAATTCACTTTATGCGCGACAATGTGTTCGGTATATCGCATTTTTCATGGGCATGGGGTGTGGGCTATAGTGCCCATTTTTATCAAGGCAATTTGCATTTGGATGTTAGTGAGGACGGTACCATGACGCCGGTATATCTTACTGGCAATGATCATTCAAACCGTTTCGCGACGGAATATGTCGACGGTACTGTTGAATTACGATACCGTGGTAATGTCAACAAAAAGGGCCGGTACAATCGACTATATGTAGGCGCCTTGTTTGGCTATCGAACAGATTCGTATTCTTATTACAAGGATCAAAACTACCGAGTGAAATTCTACAACATCGCTGGGTTTAATCCGTACCGCTATGGTGTATATGCCAAGGCTGGGCGTGGGCCGGTTAATGTGTTTGGATTTTATGGAATGAGCCCGTTGGTGGTCGACGGACCGTTGTTGGATACGTGGCAGGAGGCCCGTAGCCTAAATCTCGGATTGAGTATTACCCTTTAATTATTTCAACGGCACAGCGCTACACGCTTCCCCATAGCTCACTTTTTTAGCGATGGGTTTGAGGTGTTGTATGGCTTGCACGTAAGCATCGCGAGGAATGCGTTTGTCCCCACAACCTTTTAGGATGATGGGTTTACCTGCGAAGGTGCTGTAGTCTAATTTTCCCAAGACCTCTCTGAAGTACTGACTCCAGAACGTTTCTGAATTGGGCGCCCAAATACTTGCGATGCCCAGGTCAGCCAATCTGCTCGAGAGTAAGATAGGTGCCCAAGCGGGAAGGATCAGGTCTTCGTTGAGGTAGAGGCGTACTACGGCATTTTGGTACGCAGAGAAGTCGTGCGCTTTCAATGTGTTGCGAAAAGCTTCTTCACGAAGCAAGCCGCCTTCCACCAGGGTGCAAAGGTCCAGCTCCGCCGTGCGGGGCGGCAAGTAGTCCTCGAGATTGAAAGTGATCAGCGGACTTTGCGCGACCTTATTAATTATTTCCTTTTCGCTCATCTAGGCGTTAAAGGTATAATCTCTGTAGAATTCTTGGTTCTCTTCGGTGCGTAAACCTGTGAACACAAAACCTTTTTTGTACGGCGTGATGGCCCTATCTAGGCGTTCATTGTGCCAATTCTCATACGTTTCGAAGCTCACCGCGGTTCGGTTTTCGAGGGAATTGAAGAGGTCTAAATAGGCCACCTTATTCCAACCCTTTTCCACCGTGCCTTGGAATACCTTGGCCTTAGACCCCGAGCCGTAGCCCATGAATCCTATGGTGTTTCCTTCGATGTTTTGTCCTTTATCTGCAGCATCACAGAGGGTGCTCAAAAGTCCCATGAAGATGGAAGCGGTGTACATATTTCCGATGAGGCTTGAGGCGCGTTCTGCCGGCGCAAGGGCCTTGGCAACATAGGCGCGGTAGTAATCACTCTTTGAGAAAGCGCGAACCCATTCCTTGGCTTCGGCTTTGTCGGCAGGCATATCACTGCCCATAACCTCGACGACTTCGTTCCACTTGTTGTTGGCCTTCATCCAATCTAGGTAGAAGTTCACCAACATGCGACGGCCTTGAAAGGCGTAGGGTAGGTGCATGACCACTTTATCCCAATCCAGAGCGGGATTGGTATTGACCTTGGTGCCGAAATTTGCCAATGCTTCTTTGATACGGCTCACATAGGCAAAGTTGCTGTATTGTCCGTCGAAAACAGGTTCCTCGACGTAGCTGCGAAGCATGGTGTTCCCGCCCCAGAAACCGTTAGAGCTTGCAAGTTTTTCTTGTGCCTCTTCTTCGCTGAGTTCGACGCCCAAAAGTTTGGCGGCCTCGGCGAGAAGCGCTGCTTTGGAAAAGGTGCGACGTGGCTTGAAGAAATCGCGTTCCCCTTTCGTAGCCACGCCTACATGAGGGTCTATGCTGATCATATCTGGGTTGGTGCGAACGGCCAGGGCAACAGAGCCAGCGCCTTGTGTATATTCCCCAGAACTGCCAAGGTCGTATTTGGCCAAATCAGAGGCGACAACAATGGCAACTTTATCTGGATTTTGTGCTGCCCAAAGGCAGGCGTTTTCTAGGGCGTCAACGGCGCTTACACAGGCAAAGATCATGTCGACGGCATCTACATTGCGCAGACAATCGGCCCCGTGTTTAGCCGATAATTGGGTCTCCACCAAATCCAAAATATAGGTAGCCGTTGGCTTTGCGCTATCTAGGGCACTTTCGGTTCCTAGGTATAAGCGACCTATGGTAGAGGGGTGGATGTTTTCAGATTGGATCAGGCGTAAAACGGCATTAGCTCCCATAGTGGCAGCATCCTCGTCGACATCCGGGAAAGACATCGAGGTTAGACCCAATCCTTTGTTGAGTTTTGCGTATTCAATATCGCGCGCATTGGCTAGGGCTTCAATGGGCAAATACTGCGTAGGGACGTAGTAGGAAATGGCGTGTATACCAACTTTCATAAGGCGGTGTTCTGTGTTGTGTTTCTTGCGCTAAAAGCCACAAAAGAAGCGGCTAAGTAACGAATACCTAACCATTTTGTGCGGTAAAGGTTTGGATTTTGGCTTTTTTTTAGAGAATCCCTAATTCGAGTTTGGCTTCCTCGCTCATCATGTCTTTATCCCAAGGAGGATCGAAGGTGATTTCCACCTCGACATCGCGAACTGAATCCAATGATCTCGACTTTTCCTTCACCTCTTGCGGAAGGCTCTCTGCCACTGGGCAGTTGGGCGAGGTGAGGGTCATGAGAATGTGAACGTCGCGCTTTGTACTGACTTGGACGTCATAGATCAACCCCAACTGGTAGATGTCTACTGGAATTTCTGGATCGAAAATGGTGCAAAGGACGCCAACGACTTCCTCACCGATCTTTTGCATCTCTGCTCTGCTCAATTCTTCACTCATGATTTCATGTATACCTAAGCAAATGCTAAGGCGTAAATTTTCATTTGTTTGATCATACTCATTAAGCCGTTTGCTCGTGTCGGGCTGAGGTGATCTTTTAGTCCTATTTCCTCGATGAAACCGAGCTCGGCTTGGGCAATGTCTGCCGCCGGCTGCTCGTCGAAAACATCAATAAGCATGGCCACGATTCCCTTGGCGATGATGGCATCGGCATCGGCCCAAAACTTTACGTCATCGCCTTGCTTTTCTGCCTTAAGCCAAACCTTGCTTTGACAGCCCTGTACCAAGAGGTCTTCCTGCTTGTCTTGGTCGCTCAGTGGTTTCAAGCTTTTACCCATTTCGATGATGTGGTTGTACTTGTCCATCCAATCGTCGAAGAAGGCAAACTCGTCTACTAGCGCGGCTTGTTTTTCACTTATGGTCATAGGCAATGGTTTATCGCAACATGTTTACGGCACGATCTAAAGCGGCCTTGAACAGGTCGATTTCTTCTTTGGTATTGTACATCGCAAAACTTGCGCGGGCGGTGCCTGCAATGCAGAATTGGTCCATAATAGGCTGCGTACAGTGCTGTCCAGTGCGAACGGCAATGCCTTGCTGATCGAGCAATACTCCTAAATCGTACGGGTGAGTCCCGTCGACAAGGAAGCTCAACACGCTCGCTTTGTGGTCCGCCGTTCCGATAATCCTGAAACCTTCAATGCTACTCAAGATTTCCGTCGCATAGTCGAGCAACTCCGCTTCATGTTTGGCGATGGCATCGATGCCGATGCTGTTCATGAACTTCAATGCGGCGCCGAAACCGATCACGCCTTCGATATGTGGTGTCCCCGCCTCAAACTTGTGTGGAATCTCTGCGTAGGTACTCTTCTCTAGGGTCACCGTAGCAATCATTTCACCACCACCTTGGTAGGGAGGGAGGGCTTCGAGTCGCTCGCGTTTGCCGTAGAGCACACCCAATCCGGTAGGCCCATACATTTTGTGCGAGGCCAGGGTGAAAAAGTCCACATCCCATTCTAGT
Source organism: Schleiferiaceae bacterium (assembly GCA_022424815.1). Lineage (GTDB taxonomy): Bacteria > Bacteroidota > Bacteroidia > Flavobacteriales > Schleiferiaceae > UBA10364. The sequence continues at coordinate 12,092 of JAKMGS010000010.1, forward strand.
ACATCCACCATGGCGTGTGGCCCACTCTGTGCGCCATCCACCAGGGTCCAAGCTCCGACCGCCTTGGCACGTGCTAAAATGGTGCTCACTGGGTTGATGGTGCCCAGGGAATTTGAGATGTGATTGAAGGCCACCATGACCGTGTGTTCGTCGATGATGTCCTCTAATGAATGCAGGACGAGTTCCCCTTTTTCGTTGATGGGAATGTAGCGCAAGGTTGCCCCAGTGCGTTCACACAGCATCTGCCATGGCACGATGTTGCTATGGTGCTCAAGGGCGGTGATCACCACATTTTGGTGTGGTTTGATCAAGGCACCCATACCGAAAGCAACGGTATTGATACTGTCGGTAATGCCTCGCGTAAAGATGATCTCAGCGGCTTCCCGCGCACCGATGTGTGCACGTACTTGTTCCCGTACCGCCTCCATGGCATCCGTTGCACGCTGGCTCAGGGTGTGGACGCCGCGGTGCACGTTGGCGTTGTCGTTGTAGTAATAATGACTGATGGCATCGACCACGGCTTTTGGCTTCTGCGCGGTGGCAGCATTGTCCAAATACACCAAGGGTCTCCCGTGGACTTGTTGGTCCAGGATGGGGAATTGGGATCGGATGTAGTCGATATCGTAGGCCATTATAGGGCGAATTCCAAGTTGATGCCGAGCTTATCAGCGATGACGCGGTTCAAGCGTTTTTCTAGCTGTGGAATCTTCACGTATTCCAAGGCGTCTGAAGCAAAGGCATAGGTCATCAAACCTTCCGCCTCTTTCTTTGGAATACCGCGCGAGCGTAAGTAGAACAAGGCGTTTTTGTCTAATTGGCCAATGGTACAACCGTGTGAACACTTCACATCGTCTGCAAAAATCTCGAGTTGAGGTTTTGTATCCACCTTCGCACGTTCGCTCAACAAAATATTGTCGTTCTGCTGGAAGGCATTGGTCTTTTGCGCCTTCTGACGCACCATCACTTTGCCGTTGAACACGCCGTGGCTATTGCCGAGGTAAATGCCTTTGTACAACTCGCGGCTGTAACAATTTGGCTCGCGGTGGTCCACCAAGGTGTGGTGATCCACGGTTTGTCCATCGTCAATGATGGTCACCCCGTCCATGTGGCTCTCGGTATGTTCGCCGTCAGCGTAGAAGTGTAGGTTATTACGGACCAATTTTCCTCCGAAGGTGTACGTACCCACGTGCACGTTACTGCCGCGCTCTTGCACCACGTGGGTGTTGTCGACGAGGGAAGCGTGGAGCGCGTCGTTTTGCACCTTGTAGTAACTCACGCGAGCATCGATAGCCGCAAAGACTTCACTGACAAAATTTGTGAAGTTTGGCTGGGTACCAATGTTTTGGTGACGCTCTACAATTTGCACCTCAGCATTTTGTTCCACAATGATGAGGTTGCGGTTCTGGGCAAAGGCCGGACCGTTCTCATCGGTAGTGAGGTATAAAATTTCGATCGGCTTATCTACGGTTTGGTTGCGCTTGATGCGTACAAAGGCACCATCATCTGCAAAGGCAGTATTCAGGTCCACAAAGGTGGTGCCTTCTGGTGCCGCTTTGCCGAGGTAATCGCCAATGACCTCTGGGTACTTGTTCAAGGCCGCCGCGAAGGTGCAGATATCAAAGCTTTGATGCGTGCTTTCGCTTAACCAAGAGCTGTACTTGCCGTTGATAAAGACAAGCTTGTAGGTATCGAGGTCGCTCAAAAGGTATTTCTTGATGTCGGCAAAAGACACGGCATCATCCCCTTTAAGTAGGATGCGGTAATCTTGCTTGAGTACCGGCTTTAGGTTGGTGTACTTCCACTCTTCGTCTCTCGTGGTAGGGAAGCCTTGTTGCTCGAAGCGGTCCATGGCTTTTTTGCGCAAGGACACGACACCGAGGTTGCGGCTCCCGTTGAGCTGTGATTCAGCAACGAGGAATGAAGAGAGTAAATCTTGTGCTAAATCTGTCATGCGTTTTCTGCCTTGATCCAATCGTATCCGCGTTCTTCGAGTTCATGGGCCAATTCTGGTCCGCCACTCTTCACGATTTTACCCTGATAGAGTACGTGTACATAATCCGGTTTGATGTAGTCGAGCAAACGTTGGTAGTGCGTGATGACCACCACGGCGTTGTCTTTGCTGCGAAGCTTGTTCACACCATTTGCGACAATGCGAAGGGCGTCGATGTCCAAACCAGAATCTGTTTCATCTAGGATGGCCAATTTTGGTTCGAGCATCGCCATTTGGAATATCTCGTTGCGCTTTTTCTCACCACCAGAGAATCCTTCGTTCAAGCTGCGGCTCAGGTAGCTCTTGTCCATTTCTAGCAAGGCACTCTTCTCACGCATCTTAGCCAACATCTCGCGGGCTTCCATGGGCTCTTGGCCACGGCCTTTACGGCTTTCGTTGATGGCAGTTTTGATGAAGTTGCTCACGGTTACCCCTGGAATTTCAACCGGGTATTGGAAGCTCAAGAAGATGCCTTTGTGGGCACGCTCTTCTGGATCGAGGTCCAAGAGGTCTTCGCCGTCGAAGTCGATGGCGCCGTCGGTTACTTCGTAATCTTCACGGCCCGCGATGACGCTGCTCAATGTCGATTTACCTGAACCGTTGGGTCCCATGATGGCATGTACTTCGCCAGCATTGATTTCTAGGTTAATGCCCTTGAGGATTTGGTTATCTTCTATCTGGGCTTTGAGGTCTTTGATTTTTAGCATGATCTTATCCTACGGAACCCTCCAGCGAGACCTCCAATAGTTTTTGTGCTTCTACGGCAAACTCCATAGGAAGCTGGTTGAGTACTTCTTTACAATAGCCATTGACGATGAGGGCGATGGCTTCTTCGGTTCCAATACCGCGCTGGTTACAATAGAATAATTGGTCCTCACCAATCTTCGAAGTGGTCGCCTCATGCTCAATCTGAGCCGTCGGGTGTTGCGCTTCGATGTACGGGAAGGTGTGCGCGCCACATTGATCGCCCATCAATAGGGAATCACATTGGCTGAAGTTTCTGGCGTTTTCGGCACGAGCACCGACGCGAACGAGTCCGCGGTAGCTGTTGTGGCTTTTACCGGCACTTATTCCTTTAGAGATGATGGTGCTCTTGGTGTTTTTGCCCAAGTGGATCATCTTCGTTCCGGTATCGGCTTGCTGGTATTTGTTGGTCACCGCTACGCTGTAGAATTCACCGACACTGTGGTCACCTTTCAAAATACAAGAAGGGTATTTCCAAGTGACGGCGGATCCGGTTTCTACTTGGGTCCAGCTAATCTTCGCATTGCGCTCACACAAACCGCGCTTGGTCACAAAGTTGAATACCCCACCTTTTCCTTCGGCGTCGCCAGGGTACCAGTTTTGTACGGTGCTGTATTTGATTTCGGCATCGTCCATAGCGACGAGTTCGACCACCGCTGCGTGTAGCTGGTTTTCATCGCGTGAAGGTGCTGTACATCCTTCGAGGTAGCTCACGTACGATCCTGCATCGGCGACGACGAGTGTGCGCTCGAATTGGCCCGTACCGGCCTCATTAATTCTAAAATAGGTGCTCAATTCCATCGGACAACGTACCCCTTTTGGGATGTAACAGAATGACCCGTCGGTGAAGACGGCACTGTTCAGTGCTGCGTAGAAATTATCGCGTTTCGGAACGATGGTTCCAAGGTGTTTACGCACCAATTCTGGGTGCTCCTGAATGGCCTCGCTCATCGAACAGAAGATGATGCCCTTTTCCGCCAACGTCTTTTTAAAAGTGGTGGCAACAGAAACGGAATCCACTACCACGTCCATGGCGACACCGCTCAATCGCTTTTGCTCGTCTAGGCTAATACCCAAACGTTCAAAGGTTTTGAGGAGCTCCGGATCCACTTCGTCCAAACTGTCCAATTCTTTCTTCTGCTTTGGGGCGCTGTAGTAAGATATCGCTTGGAAATCCGGCTTTGTATAGGTCACATTCGGCCATTCCGGTTCCTCCATCTCGTTCCAAATACGGAACGCGTCCAAACGCCATTCCAACATCCAGTCCGGCTCGTTTTTCTTGGCACTGATTATGCGAATGACCTCCTCGTTCAAACCGGGAGGTACCTTGTCGCTCTCAATATCCGTCGTAAAGCCGTACTTATAGTCGGAGGCGGTGATTTCGTCTAAGATTTCGTCACTCATAGGGGTTATACTGCAAAGCTCTCGCCGCAACCACAGGTGCGGGTAGCATTTGGGTTATTGAAGTTGAATCCTTTGCCGTTTAGACCGCCACTGTACTCCAATGTGGTGCCAATGAGGTATAAAAGGGCTTTTTTCTCGACTACGACTTTCACGCCGTTATCTTCGTATAGCTCTGAATTTTCGGGCATTTGAGCCACAAAATCCATAGTGTAAGAAAGGCCCGAACATCCGCCGCTTTCCACGCCCACACTGATGTAGGTGTTCTCTAGCGACTTGCCCTCTTCGCCCATCAACGCGATTAATTTCGCCTTCGCTGTTTCTGAAACTGTGATCATATTATTTAGACGCATTCTAAACATGCGCGACAAAGTTAATGAAAACGGGAGTTTTTTCGTCCCTTTGCAATGGCTAACGCAATAACTTTGCTCTATGTTCGAATCGAAAAACACCCAGCGCACACCAATCTCTGATTTAGGAGAATTTGGACTCATCAATCATTTGACCACCGCCACCAAAATCAAGCACGATAAAACGGCTTTGGGAATTGGCGACGATGCTGCCCTTATTGATATGGGCGATCATTACCAGGCCATCTCCACCGACATGCTTGTGGAAGGGGTACACTTTGATTTGAGTTACATGCCGCTGAAGCATTTGGGCTACAAAAGTGTGGTCGTGAACCTCAGCGATATCTATGCGATGAACGGGGTGGCAGAGCACATCACCGTTAGCCTTGCCGTATCGAACAGATTCCCCGTAGAGGCGTTGGAAGACATCTATGAAGGCATCCATTTGGCTTGTGAGCGCTACAACGTCGACCTTGTCGGTGGCGATACTACGTCGTCGCGTTCGGGTTTGGTCTTGTCCATTACCGCGGTAGGGCGTGTCGAGAAGGATAAGGCAGCCAAGCGCGCTGGGGCGGGGGATAATGATTTGATTGTCGTCTCAGGAGATTTGGGAGGAGCATATATGGGCTTGCAGATACTGGAGCGCGAAAAGCAGGTGTATCTAGATAATCCTGAGATGCAGCCGGAGCTCAGCGGTCATGAATATATTTTGGAGCGCCAATTAAAACCTGAAGCCCGCAAAGACATCGTGGAGTTATTGCAAGCCTTGGAGGTGGTGCCGACGTCGATGATTGATATCTCCGACGGCCTGAGCTCAGAGTTACTGCATGTGGCCGACGCTTCAAAGGTACAGGTGAATGTATATGAGAATAAAATCCCTATTGATCCGTCGATCTATACCATTTGTGAAGAATTCAATTTGAATACGACCACGGTGGCTTTGAATGGGGGTGAGGATTACGAATTACTCTTCACGATTCCTATCGCCGATCACGATAAAATCAAGGCCAATCCAAACTTGACAGTCATTGGCTACGTGAAAGAGGGCACGGGTGCGAATTTGATTACGCGTGACGAAAAGGTCATTGCGCTCAAGGCACAGGGCTTCAACCACATGGAATAGGCCCAATATTTATCATCCATAACGCAAAATTTAGCTGAATTGGCTAAAAATTAGCCTGCTATCGTTTGGAAATAGGTGTAACTTCATAAGCACCAATAGACCACAAACGTATTAGTCGTGGAAGATAAGATCATTAGCAATCTCCTTCAGGGTTTTCCTTTTTCGTTCCCGTTTTGGCGTGGCCCAATGGACCAGGTGTTGACATTGAAGGATGCGGTGGCTCATGAAAATTGGACTCACATCAAAGGATGTCAAGACCTGACGAAAGAGCAAATGCAACAGTTGCTGGATAATGTGAATGTACTTTTTGCTATCTATGCATCGGGCAAGAAAAAACATCCACGTTGGACAGAGGCGAAGCACGCCGTTCGCGCGTTCCCGTACTCTTTCAAAGTAACGATGGGCATTACCTCACCCATGAAGAATTGGATACCTAAGCTGGTCTAAGGTAGTGTAGACTCAGGAGGTAGGACGTGGCCCCATTGTGCGGCTTCAAACCAAGCCAATCGGCCATCCCCTAACTCAAGAAAGAACCACCCTTCACTGCTCTTGCGCAGTCGGGCGGCGCTCCCCTCGCTGAGCAACAATATTCGTTTCGAATCTGACGTGGGTTCGCTATATCCATAACTACTTTTTGCAAGGACAATTACTGTATCGCTCTTCGGAATACTGATCCAAAAGATTCCTGCAAATACCAAGCTCAACATTGTTGTAGTAAGAGGCCATCGCCAATTTATTTTGGGCGTTCTCCAGCGTCTAAAAGTCAATAATATTGCACTTACTACCAAAAAGAAAACGGTTATTCCTAACCAGGATTCAGAGAAAGCAATTCCCCTTAATGATGCTCCTATCCATTGTAGAAGAGTCATTGTAGGTTCCACGACAGCATCAGATAATCTAAGATTAATCCACTCTAAATTATGCAAAGCATCCGCGTTTGAGGGATCGAATAAAGCTGAGCGTTCGAAGTAAAGTCGAGCCTCCCCAAGTTCGCCTAACCTTGCATAACAATTACCTATGTTGTATGCTAAATCTGCATCAGTTGGATGATTCGTCGCTATATCCTCATACACTTTTAGTGCTTCAGCATATTGGCCGGTATCATATAAGACCTGTGCGGAATCGACAGTAGATTTTAAATCCATTCCCAAACGCTTTTAAATTCCTCAATAAACCAACGATCGTCTCCTACAGTGCCAGGCGCGTATTCTGCCATCTGACAACGTTCTAATAATTGTTGAAGCTGCCGTGATTCAGCTTTCCCAAATTGTTTTTCTAACGTATTTAAACTAATCTGCTCTTTATCGATTCCAATGGCTACTAGTCGTCCTTCAAGGATGTTAAACAGTATCCCGTATCGATCCTTAGTTTGTTGTTCAAAGGCCTTTATGACTATCGCTTTATCTCGTTTCTTGATTTGGTGATTAGACATAGGCTTCGAGCCTAGTTTTACCCCTTGAATCAACCATAAAAGAGCAACAATACTGACTAGAATTATAACAAGTCCTTGCCAATCTTTCCTTGAATGTAGTTCATCATTGGCATGAAGGTAGCGAATATCGTTATCGATATCGTTTACTTCTCGCTTGTTAGAGATGCCGGTTTCTCCAGATTCCAAAGGAGCGTTAGGACCAGAAAGCACCTCAACTTTATCCTCTTCAAGTACGATTTCTTGGTATGTTCCAGTCTTGGTGTTGAAGTATGTCCAGCGCATTTCAGGAATGATAAATTCGCCTTTAAACTTTGGAACCAGCAGGTATTCTAATTCTTTATATCCCTTTACCCCCGAACTAGAGTATGTTACTTTTTCATTGAATTTTGGATCATAAACGTCAAATCCTTCTGGCGGAATGAGCTCGGGTACTGCAATCGTATTAAAATTACCACTGCCAGCAATTTTTATTTTTACACTGATGCTTTCATCCCCGTTAACCGAGTGGCGCGATAGAGTTCTGGTGAAGGTTAATTCACCAACAGCACCGCTAAAAGAAGAGGGCTTTGGAGAGGGCAAAGGTTTAATAATTACCTGCGGAATTTCTCCCGAAACTACCTGGTTGACGTATGTAACTTCTGGCATATTAAAGAAGTCTCGTCTCCCTGTTGGAACTTGAATTTGTGCAGATAGCTGAAGATCCTCTCCTTGAAGCGTTCCAGGTTGTGTGGCGGTCAGGAGTTTTTTATCAAAATCTAGATACCGTACCGGCTTACCATTTATTATTTCTCGTTTTTCTTGTTGTTCCAAGGAAAGTTGATTTTGAAGTACTCCTTCAAAATTTGGAGATTGAACTATTCCTAAATTCCGAATAGGCTTTGTCCAATAGGCTCGGAATAACATCACAAAAGGCTCTCCTACATAAACTTCTTTTTTGCTCGTAAGAATTCGAGTGTAAAAGTCGTCTTTAACTTCAGCGGACAATGAATTTTCACGAACTGTGCCAGCCTTCACGTTTATGGTCAGCGTATTACTTCGAATGGTGTCTTTACGTGATATCATTAGGGCAGGCCCTATGGTAAAATTGCCCTCTTTTTTTGGAACAAGTTGATAGCTGATTTCTTTTTGAAAGCTAAAACTGCCATTTATAATTTGAGTTTGTTGCGATTGAAAGGGTCCACCAACAATCAAAAAGTCATCCATGCCAGGAGGTACTATCGTGCCTCCTCGCTTGTCAGTACTAAAGGTGACTCTGAATTGTTCCTTCAATCCAACAGTCGTTCGCGAACATTTTGCAGTCAACGAATTCTCTTGTGAATAAGCTGTTTTGGTGCCGATAAGCACAAAAACAAGGATCAAATATTTACCAATCTTTCTCACCACTCTTTTTCTTTCCTTTGACTTTTTTGGCATTCATTTTTTCCGCGGTTTTTTCTTCAGCACGTTGAATAGCCTCAAGTAATCCCTTTATCTCTTCGGGGGTCATTTTCACCTTTTCTTCACCTCCTTCAGAAGGTTCTGGTTGTTCACCTTCATTCCCTTGATCGTCCTGTTGAGATTCTGGGTTTGATTCTTCCGTATCATCCTCACCATCACTCTGTTCGTTTTGGTCTTTCTTACTATTATCTTGATCAGGTTGCTCCTCTTGAGGCTCTTCATCGGGATTATTTGAATCCTCATTCGACTGTTCTTCTTGATCTTGATCTTGATCTTGTTCCTGTTCCTGTTCCTGCTGCTCTTGTTGTCTGAGCTGTTCTATTGCCCTGTTTAAATTATAAATTGCGTCCTTGCGTTTTGGTTGACGACTGAGGCTTTCAATATAAGCTCCTGCAGCTTCTTGATACTGGCCAGCCTCCATAAGTAGGTTTCCAAGATTGTAGTAGGCATCACTTTGATCCGAGGCGTTTTCTGTTGACTGCGCAGCATCTATGAAGGATTGTGCTGCGCCTTGGAGATCACCTGCCTTCATTAAGGCCGTCCCTCTATTAAATTTCGGGATGAATTCATCTGGCTGCTCCACAGCAGCTTTATCATATGACGATACTGCTTCTAGCCATTCCTCATTTTCATACGAGTCATTTCCTTGTCGTACTTCAGATCCATACCGATGCATGTTTTGACCTTGGGCATTATTGAAACTTACCAAGCATAGTATGATGGCAATTGCCCGAACACGATGGGGTAGTAGGATGTACATCAACAAGAATAAAATTGCAGGATATAGAAACCACATGAAATGGCTGTCATAGTTCATGGCAATTTCTTCTTTAATATCTGATTTTTCTCCTTCTTCTATGAATTCCATGATAGACCTGATCGCTTCATCAGTTCTGTTCCCGTCTATATATCGCGCACCAAGAATGCCAGTAATATCTTGAAGAACAGCATCGTCTCTTTTGGTAATTACAACCTGACCATCATTGTCTTTCTTGTATGAAGTTCCATTATTTTTCTTAGATATCGGAATAGGACCGCCCTTCGCGGTGCCGACGCCAACGACCATTATGTTGATGGGCAAATCTGACTTTATAGGCGAGTTAGAAAATTCATGGTCTTCACCATCTGTCAAAACAATAATAAAACGACCGGCAGGAGAGGCAGGATTGAAATACTCTTGAGCAAATTCTAAGGCGCTACTTAAGTTTGTTCCTTGTGTGGGTATTTGATCTGGATCCGCACTAATCAGCGACATTTTAGCCGCTGCATAATCTGTTGTAATAGGAAGTGCAGGGTAGGCATTGCCTGCGTATGCTACAAGCCCAACTCTATCACCTCCCAGATTATCTATAGTTCTTGAGATTAATAACTTGGCCTTATCTAACCTATTTGGTGCGATATCCTCAGCCATCATACTTCGACTCACATCTAAGGCAAACACTACATCTGCTCCTCGACGTTCAACAAGCTGTTTTTGTCCCCCCATTTGCAAGTTCGCTAAACTCATCCCGGCACAGCCAACAGCCAATGCCAAAAGAATATGGCGTGTAAAGAATCGCATATTACCTCTTGATCCTGTCGTAAGAGCCCCCCCCAATTCTTTTAGACCTAATGTTCTCCAAACGCCATTACGCCATCGGTTAAAAAGGATTGATACGAGCAGTACCGCCAGGAATAACACGGGTCCTATCCAAAGCCATTCAGGATGTTGCCATTTAAATGCCATTAAAATGCGGTTTTAAGAAGAATGAAATTCAACAATAACTCTATTCCAAGGATAATAAGGCCCAGCCAGACCCACTTGAAAAAGTGCTCGGTATATTGAAAGAATTGATAGCCTTCAATCTCACTTTTTTCCATGGAATCAATTAACGTATATATCTCTTGTAAGCTTTTGTTGTCAGTGGCACGGAAATATTGACCCCCAGTCTTTGTTGCAATGAGTTGGAGCAACTCTTCGTTAATTCTAACTTGTTGTAGCTCATAGATCAATTTTCCTGTCAAAGGATTTTTCGCCACAGGCATCTGTGCCATACCATTAGTTCCTAAACCTATGGTGTATACTTTTATTCCAAGATTTTCCGCTAATGTTGCGGCCTGAGTAGGATCTACCAGTCCCGTTGTGTTCTCCCCATCAGTTAGTAAGATGATGACTTTACTTTTAGCTTGCGAGTCGACCAATCTATTTACTGCAGTACTTAATCCCATACCTATTGCGGTTCCTCCCTCCAGTAAGTCATATCGCAGACTTGCTATTTGTGAGTTTAATAATGCATGATCGGTAGTTAATGGAACGGGGCTATATGCTTCACCTGCATAAATGACTAGCCCAATTCTATCCATTGATCTTTGGTTGACAAAATCTTGAGCTACGACTTTTAATGCTTCCAGTCTATTTGGTTCAAGATCCCTAGATAGCATAGAAGGGCTGATATCTAAGGCCAACATCATATCTAAACCCAAATTTTGAGCGGGCTGTTGAATAACCTTAGAACTTTGTGGACGCGCTAAAGCAACGATGAAAGCCCCTAATGCCAGCCAGGATAATAACCCTGTCCATTGACGAATATGTCCAGAGAAACTATTTGGCAATCCATCTACTTGAGAATACCTATATCGATTAAAATGTAATCGACGTCGCCAAATCATCCATGCCCATCCCAATGGGATAATACATAAAAGCCAAAGCCACTCTGGTTGCGCAAAATCCCAATTATTCGTCATCGACTTCAGGTTTGAATTGAATAATTAGGTCTTCTGCCTTATCCAGACACCCCACGTGTGTGTTCACATCCATGGTTCCTTTTGCGAACTTTACTACATCAGCGCGGCTCATGATAAAGGCAAAATCTTCTCTTTGTGCTGCGGTCCACCGAGCTTTAACCATTTCCAAGGCCTCCTCAGTGGTCTTCTCTGACAATGGTAACCCGCTTTGAATACTTAGGTATCGACGGACTAAATCGCCTAATGTCACATAATACTGTTTGACATTATTTTCCCAAGGCTTACTTGCACGAATTTCTTGTATTGCACTAATGGCGGTCTCAAAAGGATCTTCCTCAGAAACGACTTCTACCTCACCTTTGGTTTTTGGGGTCCAATTCCGCCATACATACCAAATTGCTAATACAGTTAATAGTACTCCCAGCAACCACCATTTATAAGCTACGACCCACCACCAAATTGAGAAAGGAACGTCTTTAGGACCTCTTGCCTCCTCTTTTTCTAAGCCTTCAATTACCGGTAAGAATTGAACACTTAACGGTTCCAGGGGCCAGCCTTCGATGATTATTTGACCTGTATCTACCGCCAATGCCGTCCAACGATATACCGTGTAATTCCCTGAGGAGTCGATTTCCTCACTGAGCCATAATAATTCGCCTACCGTATCTGGTTTAACAACTGCATCCTCTTGGGCGAACTCGGCTTCTAAAACAACCATACCGCCCACGACCTGCTCTGTGGTATCCCAGCGCGCAGTCACTTGGGCTTGCACTGCAGACCATCCAATCATTAATGCCACTACCAACAATTTTTTCATCGGCCTTTGGATTTTAGGAATTGGAGTAATGGAGGTACAAAATCATCTTGATCACTCAGAGCAATACACCCGGCACCGGCTCGTTTGGCCAAATCTTTCACCTGTGTTTTGTGCTTTAAATGCCTGGCTTTGAGTGCTTGTTGGAACTTCTTACTGCCGCTTCTGAACCATTGTAGTCCCCCGGTTTCTGCATCGACTACTGGCACTAATCCCACCTTTGGCAAGTGTTGCTCCCCGTCATTGTAGGCGTGAATGGCACATAAATCGAATCGCTTCGCGACTATTTTAAGGGCTCGCTCTGGGAGCTCCCCCATAAAATCACTCATCACAAAAACGATGCTGTGTCTTTTTTGAATGCGCAGTAAATGCTCGAGCGCGAGGTCCACTCTGGTGCCCTCGTGCTGAGGTTCGTGCTCCAAAATAGTCTTGATAATGCGCATGACGTGCGACTTCCCCTTTTTCGGAGGAATGACCTTCTCGACTTGACCGGCGAACAAAATGAGCCCAATTTTATCGTTGTTCCCCATCGCGCTAAAGGCCAAGGTCGCAGCAA
>JAKMGS010000186.1 GCA_022424815.1 Schleiferiaceae bacterium
GGGCAAAAAGAGCTACTGCACGATACATCGCGCCGGAATCCACATAGATATAGCCCAAAGCCTTGGCCAATTCCTTTGCCAGGGTACTCTTACCCGTGGAACTGTGTCCGTCGATGGCTATGGTCAGTGATTTTGGCATGCTCAGGTCTTAGAATTTCAGGCTCAAAGATAGGGTATTCATGCGCCCGGCCACGCTGCGAAGTTCGTTCGCGAAGTGGAGGTGAAACTTGTTGAAATACAGACCCGCACCCAGACTGAAACCTCCACTTGTGCGGCGATCTGGTAAGCTCATTTCGTATTGACGACGGAAATTATAGCCCAGCATCAGGTGTAGTCGGTCCGTGGGCAAGAACTCCAGAGAGCCGCTAACGTGGCGGAGCGCTAGGTTGAGGGTGCTCATGTCCAGCTGTGTGGCGGCGCCTGTTACGGGGTCTATGCTCACCAGGTTTGGATCGTCGTAGCCCAAGTTTGGGCGTTGGAGCTGGTCGATAACGAAGGTCCAGCGGAAAGGGGCGTGAGCTAATTTATCCCCAACAGCAAACAAGATGTTTAAGGGCATGGGTTCGTAAGTGCCGCCAAAGGTGGTGAGCTGCGTGCCGGCGTTCTTAATGATGAAAGCATAGTTGGGTCCAGTGGAGCCTCTGTACATCAAGGCGATATCTGAGGCGACGGCCCAGCTTTGGTAACTTTCATAGGTTCCATTGACCAATTTTGCGGTTGCCCCAAGACGAATGCCATTCCAAGAGAATAATTCGGTTCCTAAAGTGAAGGCGAGGTCTCCCGCATAGAATTGGCCCGTTGAACTCCCCCATTGATCTGTACCGTTGAACACTCCGTACTGAATAGTTTGTGCGCTAGCGATCATGGGACGTCCCTTGAGCTCAAACGAATAACTGCCTTGAAGCAGTTGAATGCCTTCGCCGAGGCTACCCGAGCTCATCTCGAGTTGGTAGAGGGAAGAATCAGTGAGCAGTAGTGGGTTTTGAACGGCAAAGGCTCCTACGCGACCTTCGTGGACATGAGCCGCATTGCCCAGCGCCGAGGCACCGGCAAAAATGGAGCGGTCCAGAAATGAAAAAACGCTGTTGCCGCCGCTCTGTCCAAACAAAGCGGTCGTCCAAAACAATGCTATGAGTATTTTTCTAATCAACCTTTGGGTGCGGTCGGAACCTCTAGTTTTTTCGGTGATTTCACCTTCTGGTCTAAGATAGCCAAATCCAACGCTTCCTTCATCTCACGTACATAATGGAAGGTCATGCCTTTCACATAATGCGCTTCTATTTCCTCAATATCCTTGCGGTTCTTTTCGCAGAGGATGATCGTATTGATTTTGGCGCGCTTCGCCGCCAGGATCTTTTCTTTAATACCCCCTACCGGCAACACTTTTCCGCGAAGGGTGATTTCTCCAGTCATCGCCAGTTTTGGCGCCACCTTCTTTTGGGTGAACAAGCTGACCAATGCCGTGAGCAAGGTAATTCCCGCACTAGGCCCGTCCTTTGGAATGGCCCCTTGTGGCACGTGAATATTGATGTCGTAAGCACTAAAGAGTTTTGGATCTATGCCCAATTCTTCCGCGTTGCTCTTGATGTACGCCATGGCGATGGTCGCGCTCTCCTTCATCACATCTCCAAGGTTTCCGGTAATAATGACCTTGCCATTGCCCTTGCTGACCGACGATTCAATGAAAAGAATATCTCCACCTACCGGCGTCCAAGCCAACCCAGTGACTACCCCAGCATGGTTGTTCCCTTCGTAGGTATCGCGTTCACGAGAAGGACCTAGGATTTCACCGAGGTCATCTTTAGTGATAATTGCATTTTCTATCTTTTCCATAGCAACGTCTTTGGCCGTAAAACGGACCAGTTTAGCCACTTTCTTATCAAGATTACGCACCCCACTTTCGCGGGTATATCCTTCTACCAAGGATTTCAAAACAGGCTTGGCGATAGAAAATTGTTGCTTTTTTAATCCGTGATTTTCCAATTGTTTTGGCACCAAGTGACGATTGGCAATCTCTACCTTCTCCTCAGAGGTATATCCAGTAACATCAATGATTTCCATACGATCTAACAAGGCCGGTTGTATGGCACCAAGGTTATTCGCTGTGGCGATGAAGAATACCTTGCTCAAATCATAGCCCATCTCTAGGTAGTTGTCGTAGAAGCTGTCGTTCTGCTCTGGATCTAACACTTCCAACATCGAAGATGAGGGGTCGCCGCCAACGCCGTAACTGAGCTTATCGATCTCGTCGAGAATGAATACGGGATCGTTGCTGCCGGCTTTCTTCATGTTTTGTAACACGCGGCCCGGCATGGCACCGATGTAGGTTTTGCGGTGGCCGCGAATTTCTGCTTCATCGCGTAATCCTCCCAAAGACATGCGCACATACGGACGGCCCAAGGCCTCGGCAATGGATTTTCCCAAAGAGGTTTTACCTACCCCGGGAGGGCCCGCCAAACATATAATGGGGCTTTTCATATCGCCTTTCAACTTCAACACAGCGAGGTGTTCAAGGATGCGTTCTTTTACTTTTTCTAGACCGTAGTGGTCGCGGTTGAGGACCTTCTCGGCTTTCTTTAAATCAATTGGCCCCGAGTCCGAACCGGCGAACGGAAGCTCCAGCATGAATTCCAAATAGTTTCTCTGTATAGCAAACTCAGGCATCTGCGGATTTAAGCGTTGCAACTTTCGCAGCTCCTTATCAAAATGCTCTTCTGAAGCCTTGTCCCATTTCTTGGCCTTCGCCTTCTCGCGCATTTCTTCTACCTCACTTTCCGAGCTATTACCGCCCAATTCCTCTTGAATAGTGCGCATCTGTTGGTGTAAGAA
>JAKMGS010000087.1 GCA_022424815.1 Schleiferiaceae bacterium
TTCCATGATAGTATCCCCATGGCTCATCCAAACCTGAGATCCGGCGCCCACTCCTTGGAATAATTCCGAAGTGGCATCCACTTCACTTAGGTTCGCTCTTCCGTACTCGCGGATTTCGCTAGGAGCAACTTGACCCCCGCCAACTAGTGCCATGTATTGAGCACCGTAACACACACCAAGCAAAGGCAGCTTTCCCTTGATATCACTCAAATCAATCTGAGGGGCATCTTCTTGCAACGTGCTGTAAGGAGAACCGCTGAGAATTAAACCTTTAATGTCCTCTGTGAGGGCGGGTGGATTGTTGAACGGGTGGATTTCACAATAGACGTTGAGTTCTCTCACGCGACGCGCAATCAACTGCGTATACTGAGAGCCAAAATCGAGGATCAAAATGGTTTCTTGCATCACACAAAAATACCATTAAAATTCTGGCTCTATCACCATAGTTCCAGCCTTTATTGTTGACATCTTTTCAACCATCACATCCCTCGGATCTTGACCTAAAATCCCTACTAGATCGACATAGGAGGCGCGACGTTCCCAGAAAATTCCTCTAGGATAAATTCTGTTAATGGCTCGATCAATACTACGTATGAGTTCTTCATGGCGACGTTTCTGTGTACGGTACCTGGTTTCTGAAGTACGTTGGGCCAATTTTTCCATCTTCACCTTCAGCGCCGCCGCATGCTGTTGCAACTCAGGATAACGGTCCACCAGTGACGCATTCCATTGGTCAATAGCCTCCATCAACGGGGCCTGGAGCAACTCTCCTTCAGCCTGTAATACCGTGTTTTTACCCAACAACTCCCCTTTGAGCTCTTCGGCATTTGTAGCAAGTATATCGGACAGGGTAATACCTAATTTTTTTAAGTCTTTCCGGAGCTTATGATCTTGGACCAAAACGCTATTGCGCAAATACAGCAAAGGCATGGGACGACCTAAATTTTCAAACGCACTGCCCAGTTGCAACCAGTAGGCTAACTCACCACCCCCCCCGACATAGGCCAGGTTTGGCAACAACCACTCCTGGTATAGTGGACGCATTAAAGCATTGGGACTAATGTAGAAATACGGACACTCCGGGTCGGGTTGTTCGAAGCGTTGACGATCGCCATCGCGCAAATCGAATAGATTGATCTCACGAGGAAATACCTGTGCCTTATACCCTTGTGCAACAAGAGCGTCGGTCTGTGCTTGAATAAGCTTGGAGTACTGACCACCCATCTCGGCAGTCCAAAGTGGAGCAGCTTGGCCTTTGAGCGCCATATCCTGACCGTCTAGAACGAGGAGCCCCAATCCTTCAGCCCACTGTCGCACCCATTGACGCGTAGCTCCTGAAAGATTTTTACCCTCGCGATAAGCTTTAAGTCTAGGTTGGACCAATTTTTTCTGCGCTTCGTTCATCGGCACTTGTTCGAGCCAAGAGGATAATTGGTCGGCTAAATCTTGGGTAGGCAAATACCCCACTGGACCTTTTGCATCTGGCTGTTTCCAAGTGAATTGGTGTTCGCCTATTCGAAAAGAGGCAATCTCCTCAAAATCATGATCTTCACTAGCCATCCAAAATACAGGGACGACCTCCTTGCCCAATTTCTTTGAAGCCGCTCTCGCCAAGGCTACAGCCCCTAAGACCTTAGCTTCGAAAAACACCGTTCCGCCACATACCATGAGCTGGTGCCCAGTAGTGATGGTCGTCGCACCATCGCGAAACGCCTGCAACGACTCTTTTTCGGAAGCACTGAGGTTGGGATTTTGACGTTCGAATGCGTTAGCAACCACGTCTCTTGTTTCGGAGGAATAGCCCTGCTGTGCTTGGGCTTGGTCGGCAAAGCTTTCCCAATGGTAGGGAGCTTTGGCAATTGATTCTAGAAAAGTGCCGCCAGCAATGAGGTCCTTCATTACTTTTGAAGGGACTGGCGAGTGCTCATGAAGAATACTTTCTAGAATCATGCAGATGAACTTATGAATGCGAAGATAAAATCAATATTGCTTACCACAGCGCTTGCAAGCTGCGGAACTTCCCCGAAACAAAAATCCTGCGACTTGAGCGCGCGATACACGTTTAACTTTGAGCAAGCCCAGTACTACGCCATGCCGAATATTGATTTCGCATTTCAATTAGGTTATGATTGGCAAGTCCGTATGCCAGAATTTGGTAAGCAAAACCTCAACTATTACGAAGTTGCGCGATTCACAGACGACAGCGCCGCGAGTATTTTGTTAAAGGTCCACCCGTTTAAGCGCGTGGGATCTTACGTTACCGTGAAAGAGCAAACCCAAGCGCAGGAGTTCATCAACCTGCAGTTTGCCCGAAGAGATAGTTGGAAGACTTTGAAAAAAGATACCGTAGAAGACTGGCTAGTTAACTACGGGTATTACGAGCAGGAGCCGTTTCCATATATCATCGCACATAAGCTGATGCTACGCGATACCTTGAGCAACGGACTGTTTTTGGAACTTCAAATGCCCTGTCCAATGGACTCGTTCGCGTTGGACAGGCAGAGTTGTTTGGACGCTGTGATGGAAAGCTTCAAGATTTACCTATGATGGATTTGGGTGGATTTGGGCCCAATTTCATGAGTATTTACACTTAATTTCTTGGGATTTCGGATTTTTCGTGTCTCAAATTAGACCGATAGTGAGTGGGGAAGTAAAATCTTTCTATATTAGAACTATTCAAAGGCAACTTTGAATTAGGTTAGGGGTACGGAGCCAAGAAATTGGCTCCTTTTTTTTTGCCTGAACTTTCGACTTCGCGAGCGGTTATGCCTAAAACCCTCCCCCATGGTTCGGCTCATTCTAGGCGATCAACTCAACAGATACCACACCTGGTTCTCGGAACACTCCGACGACATTACCTATGCTTTTTTCGAATGCTACGATGAGGCCACCTACGCCCCACACCACATTCAGAAAGTCGTGGGGGTTTTCGCAGGAATGCGCGCTTTTGCATCAGCGTTACAGGCACAAGGCCACAAGGTGCATTACGGAAGCATAAGCCAAACCCTACCGTCCTTGGGAGAAAACCTACGAAAGCTTTGCAACGAACTCAACACCCAACGCATCGAAATTCAACAACCCGATGAATACCGAGTACAGGAGCATTTGCTCGGCTTGAGGGAAAATGGACTCCAAATCGAGGTATACAGCAGCGAGCATTTCATCGCAGATGTTGAAGATTTTAAAGCCCAATTCTCAGGTAAAAAGACCCTCCTCATGGAGAGCTTCTACCGCAGAATGCGCAAATCCACAGGTATATTTATGCAAGGCGCTCAACCCCTAGGAGGCAAATGGAACTATGACGCAAGCAACCGTAAAGCCTTGCCAAAGGGATACCAAATCCCGCCTCGATACTTCCCCGACACTGATGTGAGTGCTATTGTCGAGGATATCCAACAAGCAAACATCCCTACCATAGGTACCCTGGGCAACCCCAAACATTTCTACTGGCCAACCACACCAGAACAAGCCATGGAAATCTTCCGCCATTGGCTCGAGCACGACCTGCCGTTCTTTGGAGATTTTCAAGATGCCATGGCCCGCAATCAATGGGCCATGTACCACAGTCGTATCTCCTTTGCGCTCAACACAAAGATGATTGATCCGCTTTGGGTGTGCCAAGAAGTCGAGCGCGCCTTCCATGAGCGCGAGGAAGTTTCCATCAATGCTGCCGAAGGTTTCATACGGCAAATTCTGGGCTGGCGTGAATTCATGCGCGGAGCCTATTGGATGGCCATGCCGGATTATGAGGATTTGAACTATTTCAACCACGGCGCACCGCTGCCCTTGTGGTTTTGGACGGGAAAGACCAAGATGGAATGCATGAAGCAGAGCATAGGCCAAAGTTTGGACCACGCCTATGCCCACCACATTCAGCGGTTAATGATCACCGGGAATTTTATGCTCTTGGCCGGTATTGACCCTAGTGAGGCAGACCGATGGTACTTGGGCATTTATATCGATGCTTTCCAATGGGTCGAAATCACCAACACCAGAGGCATGAGTCAGTTTGCGGACGGGGGATGGATTGCGACCAAACCCTATGTAAGTTCCGCGAACTACATCCACAAGATGAGCGACTACTGCTCGCATTGTCCATACGACCGAAAAACCCGTGCAGAAAAGGACAGTTGCCCGTTCAATGCCCTCTACTGGGATTTTTATGAAAGAAATGAGGGCCAATTAGGGAACAATCCCCGCATTGGAATGGTTTACAGGACATTAAACAAGATGAAAGATGCCGACAAAGTCGCTCTTCGCGAGCGCGCACGGTGGATTCACGATCATTTGGAAAACCTCTAACCTCCTATGAAAACTTGTCTACTTTGGTTCCGAAACAACCTCCGGCTGAGCGATAATCTTCCGGTCTATCACGCCTATCAGCACTACGATCAGGTCATTCCGGTTTATTTGTACCCCACCCAATATGCAGAGCACCCCTCCGGCAATTTCCCTTGGGGCGAACACAAGCAAACGTTTGTAACACAAAGCGTGGCATCCTTGAGCCTGCTCATCGAAGTACACGGCAGCAGCCTCTTGGTAGACGAAAACGAGGGCACCATCGTGGAGCGCCTCTGTGCATTGGTCGCCATGTATGAGGTGGATGCTATTGTCGGTCCGACGGAGCCGGCCTGTAACGAGCAAATGGAAGAATTGGCGCTAGATCAGTGGGCAGCGGAGCGAAACATTGAAACGAATTGGTTTGAGGAGCGCACGCTTTTTGAGCAGCATCAATTACCTTTTGAATTGGCCGATTTACCCCAATCCTTCACCCCATTCCGCAAAAAGCTGGAAAAATATTCGCAGCCAGCGGCAGCGCTACCCGAACCCAGCCTCACGCCTAGTCCAGTGCTCTCCGCACCGTGGACGCCTATAGCTCATGCTTCTTTGGATGAGCGCAGTGCCCATCCATATCAAGGCGGTATACGTGCAGCCTGGGACCGATTAGACCATTACCTCTGGGATACCGAACACATCACCACGTACAAGGAAACGCGCAATGGCATGTTGGGGGCGGATTTCAGTTCAAAGTTTTCGGCGTTCTTGGCCATAGGCTGTATTTCCACGAGAGAGATCTATGCCGAAATAAAGCGATTCGAGCACCAAATCACCTCCAACGAAAGCACCTATTGGCTGTACTTCGAGCTGTTGTGGCGTGAGTATTTCCAATGGATTGCGCGCAAACATGGACGCGATTTGTTCTTGCAGGGCGGGCTGCAACCGACCAAGCCAAAGAAGAATTTCCGCAACAAGCATTTCGAGATGTGGAAAAACGGCACCACGGGAGATCCGTTGGTAGATGCCAACATGATAGAATTGGCCGCCACAGGGTTTATGAGCAACAGAGGTCGCCAGAATGTGGCCTCCTATTTGGTCCACGACCTTCACCTGGACTGGCGCTATGGGGCTGCTTGGTTTGAGGCCATGCTAGTCGATCATGATCCCGCGTCGAATTATGGGAATTGGCTCTACATCGCGGGTGTGGGCAATGATCCTCGTCCATTCCGAAAGTTCAATACGTCCTTCCAAGCAGAACGCTACGATCCGAAAGGGGAATATGTCAATACTTGGTTGGATTGATGTAATTTCCAACCATGGATTGGAACTTTCTCACCACATTACAATTTAATTCCTTAGACCTCGATGCCCGGGACAGGGAAATCTTGGACGCCTTAGCGCAGAAACTGCAGGACAACTATCCTTATGCGGCTCCTGAATATGCCGGTCAGATGATCAAACCGCCGCACCATTTGGCCCAGGCGGCACATTGGATGACGAGTTTCATCAATCCAAATAACCATGCCCTAGACGGCGGTAGAGCCACTTCAGCCCTCGAACTAGAATGTATACAAGCCCTTGGAACAATGATCGGCTACGATCAACCCTTGGGCCACCTCACCTCCGGAGGCACCGTCGCGAACCTCGAAGCGCTCTGGGTTGCCCGCCAAAACCAGCCCATCACCAAGGTCCTCGCCTCCGCCCAAAGTCACTACACGCATCAGCGCATGAGTGAGGTGTTGGGGATGGAATTCGGCGCCATCGGCGCCGATGAGCATGGCCGTATGGATCTCGGCCAGCTCGAGGAAGCCTTGAAAACACTCGCGGCCGCAGGCCGCACAGCCACCATCGTCGCTACGATGGGAACGACGGGTATGGGCGCCGTTGACCCGCTGCATGATATTCTGGAATTGGCGGGAGTCTACGGCGCCCGCGTCCATGCCGATGCAGCTTACGGAGGGTATTTTAAGCTTTGTGCGTTGAATGAGGCTGGTGATGAGGCGGCCTTTGCAGCGTTGGGTCGAGCGGATTCGGTGGTTATTGATCCACACAAGCACGGACTGCAGCCCTATGGTTGTGGTGCGGTGTTGTTCAAGAATCCGAAAGAGGGAAAGTTTTACAAACACGACAGCCCCTACACGTATTTCACCTCGGACCAGCTCCATTTGGGCGAGATTACCTTGGAGTGTTCCAGACCGGGTGCAGCAGCGGCGGCGTTGTGGGCCACATTACAGAAATTCCCATTGGAGAAGGGCGGTGAGTTCGCTCAGCGCTTGGAGCATAGCCTAGCTGCCGCGCGCGGCTTGACCCAATTATTGGAGGACGAAGGATATTGGGTGTTGGATCCCGCATTAGACATCTGCGTGTTCAGCAAAAAGGGGGTGAAGGCCTCACAAGTGAGCGCGTGGAATCGTGAGTTTTTTGAGGAGCAGGCTCGGGCGGGGGTGCATTTGGCGCTATTTAAATTGGCCCCAACAAAATGCCCATGGCCTATAGAATGGGACCAAGACGAACTCGTGGTCGTACGCAGTGTACTGATGAAAACAGAACACAACGATCCAAAACTTTGGGAAAAAATTGCCGGACTAGCCTAATAGCGCAACGATCTGCTTCAAGGTCATCGCCTCTTGCTCGCCCGTACTGAGATTCTTCACAGGAATGGCTTCTTCGCCTATTTCATTCGTGCCCACCATGGCCATATAAACGATACCTTTTTTATCGGAAAAATCAAACTGCTTCTTGAGCTTGGCTGCATCTGGATATAGTTCGGCACGAACACCTTGGCCGACCAGTTTGGTGACCCATTGATAGGCTGAGACCGCCTCTGCTTCTCCAAAATTTGCGAACAGGATGGCGGGACGTGCACTCACCTCAGTCGGGAACAAGCCCAATTCTTCTAGACACAAATAAATGCGGTCCAAACCAAAACTGATGCCCACCCCTGAGGTATTCTTCAGTCCGAAGATGCTGGTTAAATCTGCATAACGGCCGCCGCCGCCCACACTGCCCATGGCCACTCCTTCCGCCGCCACCTCGAAGATGGTTCCGGTGTAGTAATTCAAGCCACGCGCTAGGGTGAAATCAAATTCAATCCTAGATGATTGAATCCCTGATTTTGAGTTGATTAAAACAAATTCTAATTCTTCTAATCCAAGCTGACCTTCTTCAGATTCCGCCAAAACTTCCTTGAGCGTATCTAGGGTCATCCCCGCCTCAAGCCACTGCCCAAAACGGGTCACTGCTTCCCTGCTAATGCCCTGATTCGTCATCTCACTAAGCACGCCTTGCTGACCTACTTTATCGAGTTTATCGATGGCAACGGTGAAAGAAATGAATTGGTCCTTGATCCCCAAAACCTCGGCCATTCCTGCCAAGATCTTGCGGTTATTGATCTTAATGGTCGTCGGCAAATCCAGTTTTGTGAAGGCCGCATCGTACAAGTGTACGAGCTCTACCTCTTGCCACAGGCTATCAGAGCCTACTACATCGGCATCGCACTGGTAAAACTCGCGGAACCTCCCCTTTTGTGGGCGGTCTGCACGCCAAACAGGCTGCATTTGGT
>JAKMGS010000011.1 GCA_022424815.1 Schleiferiaceae bacterium
AGTCCCGACCTAGAATTGCCCTCACAAACGGATATGTTAGGGGCTAAGGCAGAATTTATTCAAGCGACGTATAGAAAGTTCTTGCTTCGTGAACCTTCGAGCTTTGAAGAGGCCTATTGGGTGAGTCAATTGACTGAAAACCCCAATCTTTCCGTCAAAGACGTGTATTACATATTTATGACCAGCCAAGAATACAAATACTATTAAACCATGGACAGAAGGAGTTTTTTGAAAAAATCAGCGCTGGGTACCATGGGATTTGCTGTGCCAACTATTTTACCCACAGGGAGTTTGTTCGCTGCCACGGGATCTAGACGCGCTAATCATGTGGTATTCTGTCTTTTTGCTGGGGGCGTGCGTAATGTGGAATCTATATTCAAGAACGAGGGGAACTTGATGCCTGCGATGCTTAAAGGGAATTCAAGTATCAGCAGTGATATTGCGGGTGGTATCAACAGCATGCCGAATAGCCCGTTGTCCGAAACATTACAGGAATACGGCACATTATTTACAAACGTAAAGTTCATAGATGGCCCCACAGGGCACTTCAATGGACATACTTCGGCCATCACAGGTCAACACACTACATCCACATTGAGTCTGCGGGACAATCCACCATTTCCGACTGTTTTTGAGTTGTATCGCAAACACAATTCTCCAACTCACGCGGCAAAAAATGCTTGGTGGGTGAGCAGAAGTAACAACTTATACCCCTTATTGAATCATAGTACAGACCCTTCTTATGGAGTGCAATATGCCGCAAATCAGATTGCGCCAAATGCTTTTTTTAGTTGGGATGTAAGTGCAAATCTCAAGCACGAACTAGAGTTTACCGGGTCCAAAACTGAAACCATAGAAGATCTACGGAAATTCATGGACAGTAATTTCACCAGTCCCATTTCATTGAACAATGGCGTCGTGAACAGTACCCAAGATCGGGCAGCCATATCGAATTGGATTACCTCCATTCAAGATAAGGTAACCAGCGGCCAATTAAGCAATCCATGGGCGGTTAACCCTTGGATGAGTGGCGATCAGTACAACATCTTTTATGCTGAAGAATTAATCAAATCCTTCCAGCCCGAGTTGCTTGTCGTTAGCCTATTTGATGTGGATACGGCTCACTCGAATTTTACTGAATATTGTAATGCCTTACATCGCGCAGATTATGGCGTCGCCCACTTATGGGATACGATCCAAAATACACCCGGAATGAAAGATGATACTGTATTAATCATCATGCCTGAGATAGGAAGGAATCAGACCAGCAATAATTTGGTAGATACGTACGGACGTTTGGGTCTTGACCATACGAATGGGGATCCCTTGTCGAGGGATGTATTCTGCATGGTAGTGGGGCCTCCGGGAGTGGTCCATCAAGATAAAATGGTGAATTCCTTGCATGCTACTGTGGATGTGGTGCCTACCATAGCCGATATACTAGGTTTTGAGCAGGATATTCCTTTCTCGCTGCCAGGTCAATCATTAGTAAGTGCCTTCGTATGATGAAAAGAGCCTACTTTTTTTTGATTCTCATTGCGGTTATTTCTTGTACACGAGAGCAACCGCCTAATCCCTTTGATATAGGAGCAGGAGAGCCTGTAGATACGAATAGCCTCGTAGGATTTGCTGCTTTACATGAGAAGTTTCTCGAGCCTAGGTGCGCGAATCCCGCCTGTCATGACGGCACTTTCGAGCCTGATTTCCGTACCGTCGAAGGCAGTTATAATACTCTAGTGTATCACCCGGTCATAAAGAATGATGCCAATGGTACGTACGAGTACCGTGTAGTCCCTGGAGATGTAAACCAAAGCTGGTTGATCAACAGACTGATGACATCAAACGATACCTTGGGACGAATGCCGTTGTACGGAGAGCCGTTGACTTGGGATGAAGTGAAAGAGTTTTCAGATTGGATTTTAGCCGGTTCCCCAGATGCTCGAGGAAATTTACCTGTGGAGCCTAATGAAGTCCCAAGATTCGAGTGGTACGTAGCTTTTTCTGGCAATGTGAATTGGTCTAATTGGAATAGCAATAGGATAGACAACAGCCGCAGCGGCTGGGAATACCCGTTCCCAGTAGAAGATTCGGATACACTCCGTTTTTTGTTCCATATGGATGACGATGCTACAGATCCTGCACAATTTCCTAATGTGAAATTTTGGCTTGCTTCAGATGATCAGTACAATAATGCAATTTCGTATTCTGCCACCGCCTTTGTTGGTAATTACTGGACCGTTGCATTTCCTCCGAATACATTTACCACAGGAGATACGAATTATTTTTACTTAGAGTTTTCTGATGGCATTCATGACATAGAAGCACCGGAGCTTGATTCTCCTTGGTGGTACAAGGACCATTGTAGTTTTTACATCGAATGATAAAGCAGATTGTCTTCTTATTTTCCTTAGTCTTGGCAGTAGCCAGTTGCGATAGGAACAAATACGCTCCGCAAATCTCTTTGGAGGAGGTAGGACCAGAACAAGTAGTGGCCTTAGAGGATAGTATTTACATGCGAATAGGGTTTTATGATAAGGATGGAGATTTGGGCGAAAATTTCACGGATGATAAAAATCTGTTCGTGGTTGATCAACGACTTAACCTGGCGCACGAATTCAGAATTTCGAACATTGTTCCCGGCGGGGCAGACGTTCCTATTCAAGGATTTTTAGAATGGACCATTCCAAGTGTGTATATTACCAATGGAAATGCTTCACAGAAGGTCAACTATTCCATTTATGTGGTAGATCGTGCCGGAAACCAAAGCAATATACTTGGAACGCCTACCATCACGATAATCGAATAGTCATGACCACTACCACCTTAGTACTCGTTCTTGTAGGCTTCACTATCGTCGGAATTTTATTGGGAAGAATGACTTCTACAAAATCTGTAGACGACTTTGCTCTTGGGGGTAGAAGTATGGGTTTTTTCCCTTCTTTGATGACCCTAAGCGGAACGTTTGTGAGTGCGGTAACGCTTATGGTCTATACCAGTTTCGTCTACATCTACGGTATTTCTGCGGCCTGGATTTTTATAGGCTATACTATTGGTTTTTTGATATTTATACCTTTTGCATTAAAGTTGTATCGATTAGGAGTTGAGCATGGATTCTTCACCTTGACGGATTATTTCGTGTTTCGTTACGGCCGTAAAACCGCCCGCTGGGTCATCGGTACCATCTTCGTGTGGTACGTGGGGTTATTGAGTACTCAATTACTGGTTGGATCCAACCTTCTCAATGAACTAGGCGGCATCCCTGTGAACATTGCCAAGGTTAGTATGCTCGTATGTGTATTGACCTATCTATTGGTCGGTGGCTTTGGTTCGGTGGTAAAGACTGATATGTTCCAATTTATGGTCATCTTCCTCGTACTCATCCTAGTCAGTTTGACCATACAGCAAGGGGGAGATGTACCGGAAGAAATGTATGAGCCTTTCAACGCGGGGCCTGTGAATATCGTGGCGTTCTTGCTTTTAGGTATCCTCACGCCTTTTGCCACTCAAGATTATTGGCAGAAAGTTTTCGCGATGAAAAATGAAAAAGTAGTAAAGCAAAGCTTTGGCGTTGGGGCAGGGGTGAACATTCTACTGACAGTGGCGCTCACCTATGTGGGTTTAATAGCTAGGGCCCAATTTCCCATTTCAGAAGGCATCACCAATGAACATGCGGAAATGATGGTGTTGCGCACCTTTACGGAATTGGTCCCGCCAGAATTTCAAATTGCCGTTCTCATCGCCTTTTTCGCAGCCATCCTTAGTACTTCAGACACGTATTTGTTCCTGCTTAGCTTGAATGTCACGAATGATCTATTTCCAAACAAGGAGGAGAGTGCACAGGAGGGGATTCAGCGCATTCGTAAGGCCTTGGTGATCGTGGGGATCCTCGCCCTGCTCATCGCCCTGTTCTTCCAGCGAATCGAGGACATTGTGGTCACGTTTAAGGCGCTGGGTATAGGTATATCCCCAGTGATCTTCTATGAATGGGCTGGAAAGCACGACAGACAGAGTTTGGTGCGTGCCCTGGTGGTCATGACCATCGTTAGCTTGTCCGCGAGTTTGTGGATGATGTACACGGCGGGTAAGATAGATCCAGCAATTGCCTTTGTGAGTATAGGGACTTCTTCGGTGGTCTACGGTTTTAGCTATGCTTTGAGAAAAAAGGCATAAAAAAACCCGCTCTACGAGCGGGTAACATGTTAAACTCAATAAGTTTAGGTAAAAAGCTCTTCTACTGGGCTATTATCCGTCTCCTCGACTTGTGTTTGGGGCAGCCCTTCAATGACCACAACGGGCTTTTGAATAGTTTTAAAAGGGTACATAATTATTTCGTTATGGTTGGTTATGGTATAAATATACCAATATTATGCCCAAGATCAAGGTTATGAACAATAAATGACAGTTTATTAACAGTCCCTTAAGTAAATACGCTTAGAGTCGAACGAGGCGTGCGACTTTTTCAAATCCGGCATCACCTTGAATTTTGATAATGTACACGCCTTGGCTCAAGGTGCTCATGTCGAGGAACAGTTCTGCAGGACCTCTAGGGAGAAGGCGGCCCGCAAGTTCTTGCACTAATTGACCATTTTCATAGTACAGGCGAGCTTCGATGTTTTGTTCCACCTCCAAGTTGAACTCAACCGTTACAATGCTGTTGTCCGCCACAGGGTTTGGGAAAATACGACCCCCATCCGGATGGAGTGGAACCACGGTATCATTGCTGAATACTTGGGAAATGAAGGTGCGGTTTTGGTTTGGGCCGTCCCCATAGAATCCCGCCATCCAAGATTCTGAAGGTATGAGCTCACCGTTGGCATCGAACATCGGCTGTACGGCGAAATAATCGCCCCAACGCTCGTAACTATCGCTGTGTCGATCCACATAGGTCGTGCCGTTTTTCAAATCGATAGGGTCAGAGAAGGTGGTGTCGTTACCGATCAATACCGCGCCCATCCCTGGATGATCGTCGATGGAGGAGAAGTTAAATCCAATCAAACATTGCGTTTGCTTGGGATGTACTCCGGTCCAAGTAATATTTGGATAGGCCAAATCGCGCACGGGATCCCACAATACGCGCCCCGTAACCTTGGGCGATGTAGTAACATTCGAAATGAAACCATGGTAAATCCCGGCATTGGCATTATTGCCGTGCGCTGTTGTACTTACAAATTGGATCCAATCGTCTTTCTGAATAGCGCCCAAAACGCGGCCGTCATTGGTCTGTAGTCCCTTGGTAGCATCGCTCGTATCTGTATCACCTTGCTTGCCGTTTGGCGGTACGCCATAGGGCAAATTCGTGACCAGGGCTTGCACATCCACTGTGGTGTCCACATCGCCCTCGTTCAGCGTTACAAGGAAGATGGTGTCGTTTTGAAGGTCAAAGTTCCTATTGCTCAAGAATTGAAGACGATCCGCAATATTGTCGTGCCCTCGAACGGCGTGGAGGTTGCGTACTAATCGGCCGTTGTGCTTGATTTGTGTGTAGACCGTGGCCATCACATTTCCTCCGCTGAAACCGGCCACTTTGTCCAAATGCCAAATCACAGATCCGTCGAAACCAACCTGCCAGCTCACATTAGGAATGATAAGGTTACCCGTAATGACTACGCCCGTTTCACTTAGGGCCACGGCAGGGAAATCCGTCCAGCGGTTATTATCTAGCGGGTTTCCGTCCAAGCGGTACACGTGCCATGGATCCGCCGGGTCGTTGGTGGAACTAAAACATACGATGATTTTGCTGTTAGCAGCATCATTATCCTTCAAGAATACTAATACGAACCTATCCTGAGTAGGGTCGTAGATAAGCTTAGGATCGTAGTAGTTCTCAAAGCTCGAACCGTTCGCCATTTGCTGCAGGCTGAACAAGCCAACAGGACTGGGCATCACCAAATCTCCCGTATGGATGTCCTGTGCCCAAAACACACTATTCACCGCAGCACACAAGATTCCGTCCTTGCTGATGGCCATGGCGTTGTCGTTGGGAATACCTCCGCTAAAATCAAAAGGATTGCCTTGAGGAGTTAACCTGTAAATGGAAGTCCCGTATCCGGCAGTGGGTGCTGGAGTGGTCGTGGTTTTATTCTTCACGGTACTCGCCGGGAAATTTCGATAATTCTGTGCTGCCTTTTGCGCTGCTAAAAAGCTCTTATAGCCCTCTCCCCCAGGAACGGGAGCCCCCGTAGGATAGAGGAAGGAAATCACCCCTGGGTTGGCCGTGCGCGGATCAAAGGTGCCAGCGTACTCAATAGAAATACGCTTTTGTTGCATGCTTTGTGCGAAGAGCGTCGTGGTGCTCAACAGGAATACGACGAGTAGTTTTTTCATCAGGTTTGAATTACTCCAGGGTTGTAGCGTGGAATATCGGGATTATGATTGGCCATTCCAATACCATAACTCAACCAATGTCTGGTTTTCGCTGGATCAATGACCGCATCTACCCAAAGTCTAGAAGCGGCATAATACGGGCTCATCTGCGCTTCATAGCGCGCCTCAATCTTCTCTTGTAGCTCTTTCAGCGCCTTTGGGTCCAATTCTTCCCCAGCGGCCTTCAGCCTAGATTTTTCAATTTGTAAAAGCACCTTAGCTGCCTGAGCACCACCCATTACGGCAAGCTTGGCGTTTGGCCAAGCCAGAATAAGTCTCGGGTCGTAAGCCGTTCCGTTCATAGCGTAATTCCCCGCACCGAAGCTGTTGCCGGTGATAACGGTGAATTTCGGCACCGTAGAATTGGCCACAGCATTGACCATTTTCGCGCCATCTTTAATAATGCCGCCGTGCTCACTCTTCGAGCCAACCATAAAACCAGTAACATCTTGCAGGAAGATGAGCGGGATGCGCTTTTGGTTACAATTGGCCACAAAACGAGCTGCCTTGTCGGCACTGTCGCTGTAAATCACACCACCAATCTGCATTTCGCCATTGGCGTTTTTAATGATCGACCTGTTGTTCGCGACAATGCCCACGGCCCAGCCGTCTATTCGGGCATAGCCACAATGTATGGTTTGTCCATAGGACTCCTTATATGGCTGCCAGCTGTCCGCATCAACAATACATTCAATGATAGGCATATTATCGAAAGGCTTGCCGTCGTGGGGGATGTACCCGTAAATATCTTCGCTAGAATGCTTAGGCGCGACCGATGCTATTCGATCAAACCCCGCTTTCGGGAACGCACCTTGTTTACTGACCAATCCTTTAATGGTATCCAGCGCCTCTGCATCGTTTTCACACTTGTAATCCGTTACTCCGCTGATATCACAGTGGGTGTCGGCGCCTCCTAATGTCTCATTGTCGATGTCCTCACCGATCGCGGCTTTGACTAAATACGAGCCGGCCAGGAAAATGCTTCCAGAACCTTTGACAATCAAACTCTCGTCAGACATAATGGGCAAATATGCCCCGCCCGCCACACAACTCCCCATGATCGCAGAAATCTGCGGAACGCCCATACTGGAGAGCACGGCATTGTTGCGGAATATGCGCCCGAAGTGCTCCCGGTCGGGGAAGATCTCATCTTGCAGAGGCAGGAAAACACCCGCGCTATCCACCAAATAGATGATGGGGAGGCGATTCTCTATGGCAATTTGCTGTGCTCTGAGGTTCTTCTTTCCCGTGATGGGGAACCAGGCGCCCGCTTTCACTGTGGCATCATTGGCCACGACAATGCATTGGCGCCCTTTGATGTAGGCCAATACGACGACCACGCCTCCGGCGGGACATCCGCCATACTCCTCATACATGCCATCGCCCGCAAAGGAGGCAATTTCTAGACAGGGTTGTTTGGGATCGACGAGGTAAGCGATGCGCTCACGAGCAGTAAGCTTGCCTTGATCGCGTTGTTTTTGAATTTTGGCGGCACCTCCGCCCAATTCTACTTGGGCCTGACGCTTCCTCAATTCACTGAGCAAGAGCCTCAGCTCGTCGTCATTTTTGTTGAAGGATAGGTTCATGAATGTGATGTGGTTCTTGTTATAGTTCAAGCTCGGTGAGGTAGTCCCACGAGCTACGCCCTAAGTTAAAGAACAGATCTAAGGCACTCAAGTTGTTTTGAAAACCAATTTTTTCCTGAAATACCTGCGGATAAGGTGCATACTCCAAGGTGCTCGCCACTTTCGGACTAAGGTTGCGAAGGTCCAATCCACGCGCCTCGAGCTCAAACCGCTCCGACAATTCCCACTTCCTGTCCATATCCAACCAACGCTCAAAAAGCTCCAAGGTGCCTAAATTCAATTCCCACAGCGTAGTTCGTTTTTCCTGCAACAATGCCAAGACATCCGGAATCAATACTTCATAGAACGGGCTCTTGGCATAGGCGCTTTCCAGCGCTTTCAAGTGGTCTTTGATCCAATCTTCCTCATAGCTAATTAAGCTAAACTGGATCTCACGAATCTTGCGCTTGACCGGAACATTAAGAATCTGCGTTCCGTTCGGCCCGGCAATCAACGCACGACTTCTATAAGATTGTTTCTGATAAAACTCATGACCTTCAAGGGTAATACTGTTCTGTTGGACATAATGCGCCATCCACTCAATAGGAGGGAAGTACGCGGTAGAAAGAACAGTGTCAGGCATTATGCTTTTTTACGTCGACGGAAGAATTGGACTACTTGATACAATAAAACTACGGCGATAAAATGCCATAAGTAACTAGTGCGTTCGCCCTCGCCGTTCACGGTGGTGAATACACGTTCTCCCCGTATTTTCTTAATTCCTTTACTGTGCTTGTCCCAACTCATCCAAATAAATACGGGTTTCCCTACAATATGATCATCAGGAACATAGCCCCATTGACGGCTATCCAATGAATTATGACGATTATCACCCATCATCCAGTAGTAGTCCTTTTCGAAGGTGTAGGAATTCGCTGCAATACCGTCAATGAGTACTTCTCCGTCTTGTTTAATCTTCAAATCGTGACCTTCATAATCACCAATGATGCGTCTGTAACTGTTAAGATTTTTTGCAGTCAATTCGACAGTTATACCCTGCTGAGGAACATAAATAGGACCAAAATTGTCCCAAGTATCATTGTATGGGCGCTCACCATGTCCCGTATCTGGATTTGGGAATAAGATTGCTTTCGCTTGATTAGAATTCCACGCACGTAAAACTTCGGGGAGAGAGTCATCTACAGGAGTTCCCGGACGCGGAGCATTAACAGGAATCACCTCGGTTACATTGTCTAAAGAGCGTATCGCATCAACATGTCTTACCTGCAAAAACATGATGTATTCGTTTTTGGTTTGTTGAATGACGTCTTGATCATCTGGATATTGACTCCATTCATCATTAGTCAAATAATTGATGTCCAAATTATCTTTAAGCCATTTCTTAGAAAATCCACCCCCGTTAGTCTTTACGTAGTACAGGTACTGTGGATAGCTTCTGTCCGGGAACCTGAAGGCGTTTCCATTAATAAATACCGTGCGATCCACTATTTCTAAGCTATCACCTGGCGTACCAATACAACGTTTCACATAGTTCTCCTTTTTGTCAATTGCACTATGTTGGGGGTCCGCAGGCCAATTAAATACCACTGGGTCTCCCGATTCTACAGGAGCGAAACTGGGTAAACGTAGATATGGAATTTGTGGCCATTCCGAATAAGAGTTGATGCCTGTGAATGGAATTTTGTTATGAATTAGTGGTGTACTAATAGGAGTCATTGGCACCCTTACACCATAATGCATTTTGGAAACAAACAAAAAATCACCTACCATCAAACTCTTCTCCATTGAACTCGTAGGAATAGTATAAGCCTCAAACGTGGTAGAACGAATAACGGTCGCTACCACAACCGCGAAAAATATGCTATTCACACCTTCTCCTAAGTTCTTCTTGATAAAGGCATCATCGCGCCCCCAATATTTAAGGGTTTCTTTATAGTTCAAGTATCCCAAATACAAACCAAAGGAAGCCATTACGGCCGCGGTTTGCCATGTCTTACGAAATTTAAACACATGTAAAAGTTCGTAAATCATGATAATGCCCATTACCACACCTACAACTGGAATACAATACAGAAGCACCCAATATGTAGGGCGGTCAGCAATTTTTACCAAAACATAAGTGTTATACACTGGGATAAATGCCTCCCAAGCCTTACGGTTGGCAGCCACATAGAACTTCCAAGAAATGGCTCCGAACCATAATGCTTGGACAACGGTAAATATGATGAATTCCATAGGACAAAAGTATTCGATTAGACGGTACTGGGGTGTTAGGGTATTGTGAAAAGCTTAGAGGTTTAAAACGTCGCGCATACCAAAGCTTCCGGACTTTCCTGGCAGCCATTCGGCAGCCATAACTGCACCTAAGGCAAAGCCATCACGGCTCTTTGCTTCATGAGTAAAGGTGATGGTATCGATTTCGCTTGTGTAATGGACTTCGTGTGTTCCAAAGTAAGGGTCTATCCGTTCTGCGGTAATGCGCAATGCCTGATCATCCTCATCCATGGTCCAGCCTTTTAATTCTTTATAGGCTTGCAGTAGGCCTTCCGCAGCGGTAATGGCTGTACCGGAAGGTGCGTCTTTTTTACCCGTGTGGTGGATTTCGTGGATACCTGGCTTGAATTCAGGGTAGGAGTGCATCATAGCGGCTAGTTTCTCATTCATGATAAAGAATAGATTCACGCCAAGAGAAAAATTAGACGCATACAAGAAACCTACCTTATGTTGCTCTGCCAATGCATCCATTGAAGCTTTGTGCTCCAGCCAACCGGTGGTTCCACTGACCACAGGAATTCCATTCGTCAAGAGGGCAGTAATATTTTCTGCGGCCGCTTCTGGCTGGGTAAACTCAATGGCCACATCGGCCCTTTTTAAAGCTTCCAGATCCATGGTGCCGCCGTCGTGAATATGCACGATGTGATGGCCTCGAGACTGGGCGATTCGTTCAATGGTTTTACCCATGCGTCCATATCCTATGATGGCAATGTTCATGGCAGAGAAAGCGTAAGAGACAGGCCAGGAGCTTGGATGGCACTCTCGCTACCTGCAAAATATTGTTTTTGAGTAAATTGCGGACTGATGCTTAAATCATCACTCACATCAAAATCGTGGAGGTGAGCATCAATATTTGCATCTAAAATCCCCAATAAATAAATGCCTAATATCCCGAATAAAGTATATTCTCTTTGGGTGCGTAATTGCTCCATATAGCCCATGGCTTCTTGGGCGACACCGTTCACGGACGTTTGATAAAAGGGGGAGGGTATGCCGGTAATAAAAATTTCAGGAGCAGCACTTTCTAGCTCCGCTCTTGTAGTGTAGCTCGGGTTATCAATGATAAACTGCAATACACTTTCGTAGGATTTGAATTGTGCATTGAGTTGGCCGTAATAATACGCCGTACCTCCTATACCTCCCCAGAATACGGGGGCTTTCCAATACTTTCCATTGTAAATCTGTCCTCCACCTGGAATGAGTGAAAGGGTAGTGGCCAGTTTGATATTGTGAAATTCATCTGCGGTATGTGTGGAATCAGCATGTTGGGCCTTTGCAGAAAGGCACGTAAACAACACTAATACACTCAATACACATCTCATGAGTTGAATTTCGAGATAATGCGCTGTAGATCGTTATCAGAATCAAAGTCAATTTGAATACGTCCCTTACCATTTGGTTTCACTTGAATGTTCACCTTAGTTTGGAAGTATTGACTCAATTCCTTTCCTAATTCCTTCATGCCTGGCTGAACGGGTGCATCTGGTACTTTCTCCTTTGGCTTTTTAATGGCCGCGGCAAGTGCCTCAGCTTGACGTACACTTAAACCGCCTTTGAGAATCTTCATATAAAGATCAATCTGCGTTTCTTCAGACGGCAAGTTCAATAAGGCTCTGGCATGTCCCATGCTGAATACCAATGAGGTGGAACCTTCACTGTTCTCATCGAGGCTTTCGTTGCGGTTTATGTCGCGCAATTCAGCCTGTATGATGGCTGGAAGTTTGAGTAAGCGCAGAAAATTGGTAACAGTGGAGCGTCCTTTTCCCAACCGCTTAGCCACCTCTTCCTGGGTTAAGCCTAGTTCATCCATCATACGTTTGCAGGAATAGGCCATCTCGATAGGATCTAAATCCTCACGTTGAAGGTTTTCTACAATGGCCAACTCCAACATGTTGCGATCGTCAGCAAGACGGACATAAGCGGGAATCTCTTCCAAACCAGCGATTTGTGAAGCACGGAAGCGACGTTCCCCCGAAATTAATTCGAACTTCATGCCATTCTTGCGAACGGTAATGGGCTGAATAATGCCGAGTTCACTAATGCTCTGTGCCAATTCCACTAAAGCATCATGATCAAAATTCGATCGAGGCTGAAAGGGATTGGTAGTAATTGAATCTAAAGAGATCATCGCCACCTGACCTACGAGCTTCTCAGCGCCCTCATCAGTAACTTTGTTGACCTTTGCAACCTCTTCACCCAAAATAGCCGATAGGCCTTTCCCCATTGCTCGTTTTGCCATACTTATGCACTTTTTGCGAGTATCTCTTGTGCTAAAGTAAGGTAATTCTCAGCGCCCTTACTTCCAGCATCGTACTTTAAGATGTTTTCGCCATAACTAGGGGCTTCGGATAGTTTCACGTTGCGATGAATGACCGTTTCAAATACCAATCCTTCGAAATGATTTCGTACCTCTTCAGAAACTTGATTTGATAAACGCAATCTGCTATCAAACATCGTCAGTAAAAGCCCTTCAATACCAAGTTGTTCATTATGTAGTTCTTGAACCTTTTTGATCGTGTTCAATAGCTTTCCTAAGCCTTCTAGTGCATAATACTCACATTGAATAGGCACCAAAATGGAGTTTGCCGCGGTCAACGCATTTAGCGTGATAAGGCCAAGGGAAGGGGCACAGTCGATAATAATGTAATCATAATCACTCGCTACAGATTCTAATGCTTTCTTGAGGAAATATTCGCGTTTGGGTTGATCAATGATTTCGAGCTCGACAGCCACCAAATCTAGATGTGCCGGAATAACGCTGACATTTGGAGCATCTGTTGCCTGAACCAATTCTGCTGCCGACTTGGCACCTTCTATCAACTCATATGTGCCTTGTAATGCTTTATCAGGTTGAATTCCCAATCCACTTGTAGCGTTCGCTTGAGGATCGGCATCCACTAGTAAAACTCGTTTTTCAAGTGCCCCGAGGGCGGCACTTAAGTTTACCGCGGTGGTGGTTTTTCCAACGCCGCCTTTTTGATTCGCAATTGCGATTATATGTGACATAAAGATGTGCTTTCAGAAATGGTAAACTCAAAAGTAAACCATTGCTTATCGAAATGCTAAAAAAGTAATGAACACTCTCGTTAGGAACCCTCGAACTGTCCCTCTAGTTGCATCTTGATCAGATCCGAATAATGACCCTCTGCAACTTCAAGTTCCGCTGGAGTTCCTCTTTCGATGATTTCTCCTTGATCCAAACATATGATTTGTTGGCAATGCTTCACACTACTCACTCGGTGGGCAATGATGATGCCGCTAAGGTTTTCTGTAGCCTTTCTAAGGTTAGATAGAATCTGCTCTTCAGTTTCAGTATCTACCGCGCTTAAGCAATCGTCTAGAACAATGACTTTAGGAGACTTGATTAGGGCTCGCGCAATGCTTACTCGTTGCTTTTGTCCACCGCTTAGGGTAATACCTCGTTCGCCTACCTTGGTTTGGTATTGCTTATCAAAGCCCATGATATTATCATGCACCCCCGCAGCGTTCGCCGCATTTTTTACCGCATCCATTTCCATGGTGTCCATTCCGAAGGCTATGTTATTGGCAATGCTATCGCTGAAGAGGAAGGCTTCTTGAGGTACCCATCCTAGGTATGATTTTAGGGTGGGAAGGTCCCAATTTTTGATGTCCACACCGTCCACTAGAATGGTGCCTTCGGTAGGATCGTACTGGCGCACTATCAATGCAGCAATAGTACTCTTCCCCGCTCCAGTCTTACCCAGTACTCCAAGACTATTGCCCGGCACTATGGAAAAGGAAACATCTTTTAGCGCTGTAATGCCACTGTTGGGGTAGGTGAATGAAACGTTCTTGAATTCAATACGGCCTTCAAACGAGGAAGGCTTGTGCGTACCATTGGAGAATTGAGGTTGTTCTTTCAGGAATTCGTCCAAACGTTGCATGGAGGCATCGGCGCTTTGAACCAAGGAAGTTACCCAACCTATGGAGGCGATGGGCCAAGTCAACAAGTTCACGTAATAAATGAACTCTGTGATATTACCAGCACTTACTTCGCCTTCAAAATATAATCTTCCCCCAACGTAGATAGTGATCAATGTACTGATGCCCACCATCAAGATCATTAAGGGCTGGAACGTAGCGTTTACGCGGAATAAGCGCTCGTTTACACTGCGGTATTCTATGGCTTGTGCTTTGAAATTCGCACTAAACCAAGGGCTTTTATGGTAGGCTTTAATAACTCGAGCTCCTGAGAATGATTCTTGAGCAAACGTGCTTAGTTCGCTTAATTGTTCTTGTACTTTGCGGGAACGGGTATGGATTAAATTAGCTACACGATATACCAAAAAAGCCAGGAATGGCAAGGGAACTAAGGTCAATAAGGTGAGCTTAGGACTTACAG
The DNA here is from genome assembly GCA_022424815.1 of Schleiferiaceae bacterium. Taxonomy (GTDB): domain Bacteria; phylum Bacteroidota; class Bacteroidia; order Flavobacteriales; family Schleiferiaceae; genus UBA10364. The sequence goes on from JAKMGS010000011.1 coordinate 14,587, forward strand.
AAATCATGATGCTGATCACCAAAATGATGGTAAAACCAGTATTCAGCGCGTACATGATAGCGGGACCTACATACATGCGAACCTTGCTCACATCCTCGGAAATTCTATTCATTAAATCTCCGGTGCTGTTGTTCTTATAGAATTTTTGAGTCAATCGCTGGTAATGCTCAAAGACTGTGTTTTTTAGATCAAACTCAATGTGACGCGACATCACCACGATGGTTTGGCGCATGAAATACATAAAGATCCCTTGTAATACAGCGGCTCCAATGATGTACAGGCCGTACCTGACCAATTCTCCGCTCACATTGCCGTCTTGAGCCACTCCGTTGCGATAATTCTCAATAATCTTGGCAATAGCATCAAAGCTATTCCTAATGAATAGAGCAGGGAAGAGCTTGAAAATGACCGATATGATTACAAAAAACGCACCTGCGATCAATAACCATTTATGTTTACCGAAATAGGGATTGAGTTTTTTTAATGCCTGCATGGTGCGAGTTGCCTACTTGAGGATGTATATTTGCCGCAGTAAAAACAGTCCTTTACATGCGGAGCCACAAAAATAACACCTCTTTGATGAAGTCGTTCATTCTGAACCCGCATACCTGCATTTATATATTCTAATGATTACTAGACGCCACATTCGTATCAAGGTGTTGCACCACCTTTTTGCTCAAAGTACAGACGATAGCATGGACGCTGCCTTATTGTTGAAGAATCTCAACAAGAGTCTCAATGAGGTTCATCGCCTGTTCGCATGGGATATCAGTGCATTTTTAAGATTGCACGAAGAAGCAGAGCGTCGGTATCAGAGAGTTTCGGAGCGTCAACAGCCGGATCATGCTCTAATGGAGCGCATTGCCAAGTTTACTCAACTTAAGTTTTGGACGTTATGTAAGGATAGCGCTGCCCTGAATACGTTGGTGGATAGTTCGCAAGCTAGTTGGTCAGAATATGATCAACATTTCCGAAAGCAATGGGACGCACTTTTTGCGAGTGAGGCTTATGCAAACTTCACTCAAAGCACTCCGGATTTTACCCAACAAAAGCGTTTCATACGTGAAGTTTATCAAGTCTACATCGCAGAAAATGAATTTCTACACGATATCTATGAAGATGAACAAGCAGCTTGGAGTGATGACTTAGATGCCGCTCAAATGATGTCTGGTAAAGTAATTGCCAGTTGGAAGGAGGGTATTGATCAGCTTATCATCCCGGGACTCTACAAGGATGATTCAGATGCGGCCTTTGGGGCACTGTTGGCACGTAAATTCTTTGAATTTAACGTAGATAGCCAATCTCGAATCGAAAGCAGGAGTAAGAATTGGGAAAGCGATCGTATCGCAAAAATGGACATCATGTTGATGAAGTTGTGTATTGCGGAGTGGCGTGGTTTTGAGGAGATACCAGTGAAAGTATCGCTCAACGAATACCTTGATTTGAGCAAGCAATACAGTACCCCAAAAAGTTCTGCCTTTATCAATGGTATACTTGACAAAATCGTTACTAATTTGCAGGAAGATGGCCTCATCAAGAAAGTAGGCCGCGGAATGATTCAATAATTGCAATTACAAATATGAAACGAATACTTTTTATTGCCTCTTTTGCAGCAATTACACTGGCATCTTGTAGCAGCGCTACAGATCGTATCAAACCAATAGGTGAAGCAAGTACTAGTTCAATGTTGGATGCCTTACCGGTAATCAATTTTGAAGAAGAATTCCACGATTTCGGTGAAGTTCAAGAGGGAGATGTTGTTGAACACACTTTCGTTTTCACTAATGAAGGAGACGGTCCGCTTATCATCTCTAATGCAGAGGGTTCTTGTGGGTGTACTGTACCTGATTGGCCGCGCCAACCCATCGCACCAGGACAAAAAGGTCAGATTCAAGTGAGCTTTAACTCAGAAAATAGAGCAGGTCGTCAAGACAAACGCGTTACTTTGACTACGAATGCTGTTCCTCAAACCAAAGTATTGAACATCACCTCTAACGTCATTGCAAACAAAGAATAATGAATACGATATTATTACAGTCAGAAGGAATAATGGGCTTGGCGCCGTTTATACTCATTTTAGTGGTGATGTATTTGTTTTTTTTTCGTCCTCAGATGAAAAAACAAAAGGAAGAAAAACTATTCCGAAACGAGGTAAAAAAGGGTACACGTATCGTTACTACCTCCGGTATCCACGCCAAGATCCTTGAAGTCGGCGATACTTATCTAGTTATTGAAAGTGAAAATTCTAGATTCAAAATTGAAAAAAGTGCTGTGAGTAAAGAACTCAGTGCTCAATACAGCAAGTAACATTGTAACTTAGAAACCGGCACTTGCCGGTTTTTTTATGACTAAAATTTCTTCAAATAAAGCTATGGAGGCGTTGCTATTCATTGGATTTGCATTCGCGGTCTGGTTAACCATGCGTATTTCAGATACTGAGGTTACAAGACAAATTAATGTAGAGTTAATTGCTACCGGCAGGTCAGTTAATGGCTTATGGTTGGAGGATAGTACTCAAGAAGTCAATGTTATCATCGAGGCAAGTGGTTTAAATGCTCTTTTTATGAGCAGGTTTAATAATCGAATGATAACATTCGATTCAGACGACTACATTAGAGGAAATGGCACAAGTGCCTTCTTATTGGAGAAGGATATTCAAACCATACTGCATCAAGAGTATGGCCGTGAGTATAGTTTTTATTGGTCAGGTGACTCATTATTTTATCCTTCCAGTTCCTTGGTTCAGAGAACACTACCTGTGGTGTTATTATCTCAAGAAAATATTTCTATTCCCGAAGGACACCGGTGGATTCAAAAACCAGAAGTAGTTCCAGACAGCATAATTTGTATCGGTCCAAAGGAATTGATACAACGTTTTAAGCCAACTATTACTGCTCCTATAATGAATTGGTCAGGAAAGGATCAGATAGAACTTTCTTTGAATAAATTCCCAAGGTACATTTCGACCAAGACTAATTGGATAAGTATTAATGGGAATGCTGATGCCTGGACCGAAAATAAAATTCGTGTTATACTTAGTTATCAGTCCGAAGACATACCAGTAGAAATTTGGTTGAGTGGCCCAGTGGATGCGATCACAAATTCAACAAATACCATTGTTCAGGCCAATTGGACTAAAGAGAGTAGTAGACTTCGAGTGGACATTAAGGCATTGGCGAATGGAATAAGAATTCTGAACTATGAACCAAAATATATCGCACTATGACTCATGTTGTATGCATCACTGGCGGTATAGGGTCTGGGAAAAGTACAGTTTGTAAGTACATTGAGCAACGCGGATATCCGGTTTACTACAGCGATACCAGGGCTAAAGAACTTATGGAGCATGATCACCAAATTCGCGAACAAATCATTGCTGTTTTTGGTCCTACCATTTACACCGATAGTGAGGAATTGAATCGTTCTGAATTGGCGAGGCATATTTTCAATGATCCAGATCTTAAACAATCCCTTGAATCCATCGTACATCCACGTGTGCATGAGGATTTTGTTCAGTGGAGTAAAGATCAAACGAGCCAGCTACTCTTCAAAGAAAGCCCACTTGCCTTGGAGATTGGCGACCAAAGTTGTCAAACAATAGTGGTAGTCCATGCCGAAGTAGAACTACGTATTTCCCGAGTGCTAATCCGCAACTCAGATTGGATTAGGGAGGATGTTGAGGCTCGAATGAGGAATCAAATCTCGGATGAGCAAAGACTACAGCTAGCGCACCAGGTCTTAGATAATTCAAGTACTCCTGAAGCCCTTCAGGAGAAGTTAGATCAGCTTCTCACCAAATGGAGCTGAACAAGCCCATTAGGATAGGATCGAACACCTTCAGTTTTCCACTTTGAATTCCCTTGGTTTTCTCGAAATAGAGGAATGCCTTTTCCTAGCATGGTAGGGATATAGGTTAAGATCAGCTCGTCAATGAGATCGGCTTCGTGGAATCTAGCATTGGTAGCACCTCCACCTACAATCCAGATACTTTTGCCTTGTTCCTTAAGTGCTTGCAAGAGAGCTACAGAACCCTCAGTAAAGACTTCAATATTCTCGTCGGCCAATGGAATATTAGTATCACGGCTTAAAACAATGCTATGTTTACCCTTATAGGGGTATCCGCCTTCAAACTGAAGAATTTGTTCATAGGTATTGTACCCCATAACAATAGTATCAATTCCATTCATAAATGCTTCATATCCATAATCTTCGTCTGGCAATTCGAAGCGCGGATGATCTAAAAAGTCAATTTTTCCTTCGGTATCAGCAATGTATCCATCTAGTGATACTGCGGTGTAAAGAGTAGTTCTGCCCATGGTAGCTTTGGTTTATTGGTAATTATAGCAAATCGTTTGCCAAATTTGCGAGGGCTGAGCGTTCGCCCTTTTCTAAGGTAATGTGTGCGTACATATCATGTCCTTTGACTTTATCTACGAGGTAACTCAAACCATTAGATTGTTCATCGAGATAAGGTGTGTCTATTTGCCGTACGTCTCCAGTGAATATGAATTTTGCTCCTTCACCGGCACGTGTAATAATAGTTTTGACCTCATGAGGGGTGAGGTTCTGACTTTCATCAACAATAAAAATGATATTGGCTAATGATCGACCTCTGATGTAGGCCAATGGAGTAATAACGATCTTCTCCTTTTCTACCATTGCCTCTAATTGCTTGTATTCTTTATCGCGATCAGAGAAGTTATTCTTGATAAACTTCAAATTATCCCATAGTGGTTGCATGTATGGATTGATCTTCTCTTTTGCATCGCCAGGTAAATACCCCAAGTCTCTATTAGATAGTGGTACTATAGGTCGCGCTAGATAGATCTGTTTGAAATCTCTACGTTGCTCCAGTGAGGCTGCAAGGGCAATGAGTGTTTTGCCAGTTCCTGCCACACCCGTCAAGCTCACCAATTTAATATCTGGATTCAATATGGCATGAAGGGCAAAGGCTTGTTCCGCATTACGAGGTTTGATGCCGTATACGCTGCGTTTCTCAACATGATCTAAGGTCTTGTTATGGGCGTTATAGTAGGCAAGACCACTGCTTGTTTCAGACTTTAGAATATAGAAACAGTTAGGAATAGGAGAAAAGTCGGGGTTTTCCGATATAACATCATCGATATCCAATGCCTTGTGCTCATACAGATTCGATAAGGTAATGGCATTGAAATTCTCAATAGTTTCTTTGCCTTTGAAGAGTGAGTCAACGTCTTTGATCTTACCGGTTAAGTAATCCTGACTATCTAACTCCAAGGCTTTTGCCTTTAATCTAAGGTTGATGTCTTTGGTAATAAGAATGGTAGGGTGGCCAGGTTCCTCATCTGCTATGTTCAATGCTGCATTAATAATGCGGTGGTCCATTTTTCTTCCAAGGACTTTTTCAGCATCGATGCCCGTGCGAGTGGTGTCCATGATGACTTTAATTGAGCCTTTATCTTCTCCCTCTAGGGGAATCCAGTTAGTAAAATCCTTACCCTCTGTAATTCGATCTAGATTGCGGATAAACTCACGGGCCTCGTAATTTTTTGAATCGTGTCCCTTTTTAAACTCGTCCAATTCTTCTAGCACTGAGATAGGTAGCACAACATCATGCTCTTCAAAACAGTTGATAGAATTATGGTCAAAAAGAATGACAGAAGTGTCTAAAACAAAGATTTTGCGGGGCTTGCTCTTACGAGTAGTTGCTTTTTTAGCAGGCATATCAGAGATGTTTGCTTCAAATTACCTAATGCATTATTCGAAAGGAAGTAGTAAAATCAATTTCCCATGCGAGTTACTAACCATAGTTTGTGGAAAAAGAAAGCCCGCGTTTTTAACGCGGGCTCGAACACAACACATCTACGTCTGGCTATTCAGCCGATACATAGTGGTTAGGGGTGCCTTTTAGAATTTCAGGCGAGGCCTGATCTTCAAATATTTTAAAGTTTTCTTCAAATTTCTTTGCCAAAGAGATGGCTTGTAGATCATATTCGTCTTTATCGGCCCATGTATTTTTTGGGTCAAGTAAATCTGAGGGAACATTAGGACAATTTTTAGGCATCATGAGCCCAAAGATCGAGTGCTCGATATAATTTACATCTTGCAATTCTCCAGAAAGTGCTGCAGTAATCATTGCGCGTGTATAGCTCAGCTTGATTCTATTGCCTGTGCCATACGCTCCTCCAACCCATCCGGTATTGATCAGCCATACGTTTACGCCAGCGTCCTCCATTTTTTCTGATAACATGGTGGCGTAATACGTTGGATGTAACGGCATGAAAGGGGCACCAAAACATGCGCTGAATACAGCCTTGGGTTCATTGATCCCTTCTTCTGTACCAGCTACTTTAGCTGTGTATCCAGAGATGAAATGGTAGGCAGCTTGATTGGAATTCAACTTCGAGATAGGAGGGAGGACTCCATATGCATCAGCGGTTAGGAAGAATATATTCTTTGGGTTTTGAGCTAGACTTCCGGGTTGAACATTACCAATATGATCTATGGGGTAGCTTACTCGTGTGTTTTGAGTAATGCTCGTATTAGAAAAATCGATACTCCCATTCTCGTCCATGATAATATTCTCAAGGATAGCATGTTTTCTAATGGCCCGGTAGATATCAGGTTCTTTATCTTCTGAAAGGTCAATGACCTTTGCATAGCACCCTCCCTCAAAATTGAAAATAGTATTGTCGGAACACCAGCCGTGCTCATCATCACCAATGAGCTTGCGATTAGGATCTGCGCTTAACGTAGTCTTTCCGGTACCACTCAAACCGAAAAAGATTGCAGTATCTCCTTCAGGACCTACGTTAGCCGAACAATGCATGCTCAACACATTTTTTTCAAACGGAAGAATGAAGTTCAAGGCACTAAATATGCCTTTTTTGATCTCTCCCGTGTAGCCTGTGCCTCCTATAAGGATGTACTTTTCGGTGAAATTCAATACTGCGAAGTTCTCCTGTCTAGTACCATGCTTAACGGGATCCGCTAAGAAGCCAGGAGCATTCAAGATAGTCCACTCATGTGAAAAATTTTGCAACTCCTCTCCAGTGGGGCGTAAGAACATGTTATATGCGAACTGATTTGACCAAGGATACTCGTTTACAACGCGCAAAGACATACGATACGCTGGGTGTGCACCTGCAAATGCATCACGAACGTAGATTTCTTTATCGCTTAAATAATCGCAGAGGTCTTGCTTTAGTTGGTCGTAGTGTTCAGTTGAGAATGGCTTGTTAATGGGACCCCACCAAAGGGAATCTTCGGTGTACGAATCTTTGACAATAAAACGATCTTCTGGACTTCTCCCGGTAAATTTCCCGGTTTGGATAGCTAGAGCACCAAAGGTCGAGCGTACTGCCAGGTTTCGGTCGAGACTATGCTGTTCCAAAACATCCGGATGCAAATTACTATGCACAACGTTCGGCATGATACCCAATGAGTTCAAAAACTCAAGGTGGTTCTGGGTGGTCATTCGTAATGTGGTTGGTTCTATGAATAGGTTTCACAAATGTAGAGACCTTAGAATAGAATTGGGCCTTAAATCTTCAAAAATTATCTTTGAGAAATCAGAAATTATCCTAATCACTTGTTTTATTGGGATATGCGAACCAAAGCGATATCCAACCGGCGATGAAGAAAAGGCCGCCTAAGGGAGTAACTGGGCCTATAAAAGAGAGGTTTATTCCTATGAGTTCATCGAAGACTAAGAGGTAAATGCTCCCCGAAAAGAGTAGTATGCCGGTCGTCCAACATCGCACAGTCCAAATAAATTTTGAATCGTTCGGAAGAGCAACAAGTGCAATAGCGTGAAAAAGCTGGTACATCGTGGCTGTTCTGAAGCTTTCCATGGCAGTCGCATCCAACAAATCTTTGAGTGCATGTGCACCTAGGGCGCCCAGGATGACGGCGAGGCCTCCAAAAATTGCAGCAATTCTTTTCATAAGTCAAAGTTACATCCTAATCGGCACGAAGATGTGTTATATTTAGGACGGTAATTCCACATACAGTTGAATTCGTAACAACTACAATTAAGCATATACCGCTTCATGCGTCAAAAAATCCTACTCATCGGTGCTGGTTTAAGCACACAGCAATTGGTCCCATATCTAAAAAAAAGAATAGAATCGCATCAATGGGAGCTTCGGGTGGTTGATCGAGATGGAGTCTTGGCTGCCAAGCGCCTCGGTGAGGTTGAGCCACATACTTCCTCCGGTGCCTTAGATATTCAGGATGAGCAGGCGCTTACAGAGGAAATTAAAGGGTGCCAGTTAGTCATTTCCATGGTCCCGGCGCACATGCATTTACCGGTGGCGAAGATGTGTTTAAAATTTGGTGTGCATATGGTCACCGCCAGCTATGCAACAGCTGAGATGCATGAACTCAATACAGAAGTGCAGTGCGAGGGATTGGTCTTTTTAAACGAGTGTGGTTTAGATCCAGGTATCGACCACATGAGTGCCATGAAACTTTTAGATGCGATACGTAACGATGGAGGGAAAGTAGTACTGTTTGAAAGCTTTACAGGAGGCCTGTTAAGCCCTGCTTCTGAAGAGGGCAACCCGTGGCGATATAAGTTTACTTGGAACCCTCGCAATGTGGTTCTAGCTGGGCAAGGAGGGGCTGTGAAGTTCATTCAAGAAGGAAAGTACAAATATATTCCTCCGCATATGGTCTTCCGCAGAACCGAATTCATGAATGTAGAAGGATTTGGCAAATTTGAAGGAATCGCGAATCGTGACAGTCTAAAATACCGCGAAGTATATGGGCTTGAAAATGTGGAAACACTCTACCGAGGAACTTTGCGTAGGCCCGGTTTTGCGCGTGCTTGGGATTCTTTTGTAAAATTGGGCATGACCGATGATTCGTACCAAATCGCCAATACTCATCTGCTTTCGTTTCGTGAATTCACGAATCTCTTCCTAGCCTATAATCCACAGGATAGTGTGGAACTAAAGCTAAAATATTACCTAGGTATTCCCCAAGATTCGGATTTGATGGACAAACTGGTTTGGGCCGGGTTGTTTTCCTCACAGATGTTCCCGTTTGAATCGGGATCACCGGCGCAGTGCTTGGAGTACATACTGCGTCAGGTTTGGACCTTGGAAGAATCTGACAAGGATTTGATTGTGATGTACCATAAGATAGGCTGGGAAAAGAATGGCGGCGAGCGCTTCATGGTGGAAAGTTCCATGGGAGTAGAGGGGCACAGCGCCACACAGACGGCTATGGCCGCTACAGTGGGGCTTCCATTGGCCATTGCGGCACGCTTAATCCTAGAGGGGAAAATCGAAAGTACAGGGGTGCAATTACCAATGACTGCGCAATGGTACGGGCCTATATTAGAAGAACTCAGTTTGGATTTCGGGGTCCAATTCTACGAGAAATCAGTCCCCTACAGCGGATATTAGAGCGAAGCGTAAAAAGGGGAGAGTACTTCACGTGCCTCCTCTGTATAATGTTGATCCTCCTTGTATAAGGTGATCTTCTTGCGTTGTGGTTCGTCTACCTCACATTTACACAATCCGTAAATACATCTGTTGGCCTCTCGTTCAGCTTTTGGATACACGTGGATGATATTTTTTAAATTCAA
>JAKMGS010000187.1 GCA_022424815.1 Schleiferiaceae bacterium
CTACAGCGCCTAACAACAGGATATTAAACGCCAGAAACCCAGCTATAGCAAACAACGCAATGATTGGTTTGTAAGTTGTTCCATTTTCAGCGTTCGATTTTACGCCAAAATGCTTGCACAATTCATCAAACCCTCCAATTGCCTTATTTTCTATAAAAACCTGCGGCAAGGAAGGAACATTATGGGCTTTCTTAAACGTTTGGATTGCATCAGGATCCTTCAAGTGACGATCATCGACGCGATAGCCATTTCGCTTTAAAAGATCCTTTGCTTTTAGACCATGCACACATATTTTTTGAGATGTAACCATGCGATATAAAACCGCCTGTTTTTGCGCCTCCATCCGTGTCAAATTGTTCTCCTCGCTGAAACCAGACTGACTTGCCATCCAACTTTGAAGAAGCTACAACTTCCAGTAACAGGAAGGTCAAGTAAAATGAATATTTCTGAGGTGGCCATAAAAGCGGGTTTATCTGTAAAAACCGTACGCTATTACGCCGATATCGCGTTGGTTCCAGAAGCTGAACGATCTGCAGCTGGGTATCGCACATATGATGAGCCCGCTTTAAAAAAATTAATTTTTGCAAAACGGGCCCGTGAATTTGGGTTTAGCATTTCAGAATGCCAAGAACTACTAAGTTTATATCAAGATGAAGAACGCACGAGCGCGAACGTAAAAGTGATAGCCCAAAGGCGGCTTGAAGAAATCATCCAAAAACAAAAAGAGCTCGAGAGCTTGAGAAAGGAGCTGGCGCATCTGGTCAGCTCTTGTAATGGGGATGACCGTCCGAATTGCCCAATAATCGATTATCTAGGCTAATAACTTTACAACTGCACTCGCAAAGTATCCTGTAATTAATTGACTGACTGCTGGGCAATTCTAAGACCATTTTATGATTTCAGTCTTAAAATAAGTATCGGTAATGCAATAGAACTATAAAACGCACGAGGTCCTCTCCTTGGCAGCAAAATCACCCCGCACCCCGAGGAAATGCAACGATATTAAAGCGTTGATTTATGAAAGGACCACATTCGGGACCGCTTCGTCGAAATTCTTCTTGAATTAGTCAAACTCGTAGGGACTCAATCCCTAGCAAAGGGGCATCACGGATGAGCAGAAGAGGGAGATCGTGGATGGCATTAGGCTGCCACCAGAGCTGGCGTTTTAATCCCCAAACACACCCCCCTTCCGGCCAATTCTTGGGTGGTCCGACGGGGGAGGTGGTGACTGATTTTATTTTGCAAAAATAAGAACGAGCTAATGCAGCTATTGGCGAAAAGCGCCGCGAATGGCTGCTCTGTCCCGCATAGCAGACATCCATGCACAGTTCAGCGAACGGCCGTAATCCATTCATCATTCGGATATACTTACGACAACTAGATATATAGATAAAACTCTCTTTAGTTACGCACTGCGGTGGAGCTGCTTTAAGCATTGGCCCCGGCATAAAGCTGCCTAAACACCCAGAATAGCAGTAAGCCCTCGTTCTGACAGCTTATCCTGCTCAACAAGTTCAAGGGCTTTGAGGCGTATGTCTGGCGCAACACTGTAGGCGTCTTCATGTGTCCCAATCACAGCTAGTGCCGCCCCCTCTGTTAGAAGCCCTCGATCGAGCATATCCAGTGCCTTGAGACTGGCTTCGGTCGTTTTGTCGCTTGATTGGTTCTCCGCTGAACGTGCTGGTTCTGTACCCTTTGTGATTTCTTCAGGCTGTTCTTCAGGTTCATGGGGTAGGCTTTCTTCAATGAGATCACCTACAGGACTGTTTAGGTCGTGTTCTGATATGGAGAAGCCCTGTACCCGCTCTGCTTTGTATTCATCATATGGCGTGTCATAGCGCTTGCCTGTAAGCATTTCTTTCTTAAGGCGCGGTGTGAGATGGCTGTAGTGGCGCTCTATCATCAAAATAGAGGTGCCCATTTGTACAGCCAGCGTGTGCACATCCATACCGTCATTTAGGAGCGAGAATGTGGCATATGTGTGGCGTAGGCTATAAAGTGTCCGATCCTGCCCTGTTCGTGGACATGTAAGTAATCCAGTATCTCGCATCAGGATCCTAAACGTCTGACGCAGGTTCGCACTGGCGGTACCATCAGGCAGTCGGAAGACAGGTTCATCTCGTTTTGACTTAATCAGCTGCTCAAAACTCAAATGCGCAATATCGGGGCATCTGCTTTGAATGCGCTTGAGATAGTTTATGGTTCCTGCACGACAGATGATGTCACGGCGGCCTGTTTTGCCCGAGACACTCATTTCCAGGTATTTGAGGCCTTTATCTTCAAAGAGGCTGATGTGTTTCCAGCGCAGGTTATTAGCTTCTGTTCCATGCCGCATGCCCGTGTTTGCCAGAATAAGAATGTAGTCACGCAGCAGATGGCGCATGTCGCGTGACTTACCCTCTCGTCCTGCATCAATCCAACTTGGTAGCTTGCGTATAAGAGTTGCATACTCTTCCCGGGTGAAGTCAGGTCGCCTTACACTGTCTCGCCCTTTGTTCACCAGCACTGGGATCTGAGACTTATTCATGTATCCGCGTGCCACGGCTTCATCAAAGATCCGATTGAGTGCAGAATTATGGGTATTTAATGTAGAGGCTCTTGGCTCCCGACCCATCTTCTCTTCACGCCAGCGCGCAAACTTTTGCAGCATCTCGTAATCAATACTGGTGACAAAGAGATCTCCAAAGAAAGGAACCAGATACTTATCAATCACGATGATGTAATCACGAAAGCTTTTCTTGCCTGCACCATTCTCAAGCTGCTCTTTCATGGTTGCTCTACAT
>JAKMGS010000088.1 GCA_022424815.1 Schleiferiaceae bacterium
GTTTCCTTCGTTGGCACGGTATGTAATGTTGACAGTATCTGTTTTCAGCGGAAAGGGCGGAACTACAGTGAGAATACTTCCCCCAACGGGTGTCGCAGGTGCGACATAAACATTCAACGTATCAAATATTGTATCGGTGTTGTTGACGGCTTGCAACAGAACTTGCTGGCTACCGACCCAATTGGTCCCAGTGATCAATGAATGAGATAATCCATAACTATTCGAGGCACTGGCAATAGAACTTCCGTTCCTCATAATGTTCAATGAAGCCGCAAGATTGCTCACAGCTTGAAGGTGCAATGAATCCCCAACAGATAAATTAATTACTGATGAACTATTTGTGAAAGCTGCATGAAAACCACTACTGTAGCTACTATATCCAAGCGGGTGTAGAATATCACCCCCTGATGAAGTTTTACCCACATAATTTCCGCTTGAATCGCGAACTACCATTGCTAAATGAGTTGCCGAGCTGGCGATAGAGGAAAGAGCATAGAAAGAGTTTACATGTAACCTCTTATGCCATATACCGCCGCCCAAATGACTTAGGCGAACATTAATATCGTCTGTACCCCAGTTCCCTTGGACATTTTGCCAATTCGTCCCACTGCTTTGGGTTAAAATACCCGTATGTAAATACAATGGAATATATCCTTGCGTACCACGGTTCCCACTTAAACTATCGTATACGATGTCTATAGTATCTTGATTAGTAGGGTAAGCAGGTATAATGATCACATTTTGATTCACTCCAACAGCATTGTTTACGGCAAGAATTATAGAGTCGGTTACAGACTGACTTCCTTGATTTGCTTGAACAACGAGGCTGTGAATACCAAGAGAATTAGGAATATTGATAGTAGGTGTTATAGAACGGGTATTGGAATCTATGAAAACTAGGTTACCGTCAACAAACACCTTGAAATCTGCAACAACAGAGCTGCCAGCATTCAGTGTTAAGGAGGTGTTTGGCAACGTTTCAATTATATTTTTATGGGACGCCCATTGTACTTCTAACGGACTTGAACTGGAGTAAATGGGCACGTAGATATCAGACTGATCGCTATTGCGCCCGACCAACGTACCGGAGGTATTTCTAAAGACGAAGGCCAAAGCATTTGGACCAGAGCTGCTCGTACCGGTTATCCCATAATAAGAGGGGATATGGAAACTTATAGAATGTAAATCATTACCAGATGACTGCATCAATACCGAACTATCAACGGTCCCCCAGTTACCTTGAACATTCTGCCAGTTGCTCGATGTCCCATAAATGAGGCCAGTATGTGCGAATACAGGTGAAATTCCCGTTAGTTCTCCATTCCCCAAGGAAGCATCGTAAGTAATTATAATACTATCGTTTTGATACGGGAATAAGGGAGTGATACTCACGACTTGACCGTAGCCTAGAAAAGGCAGAATGATGATTAAATACTTGGTTAACAGGCGCATAAAAAGTGTACTAATTACCTTTTTCCTAAAATTAAAGAAACGACTGAGTTAAAATTTGCTTGAAATGACATTTTTTGCCCGGATTCGCGCAAAACTCTGGTAGAAAGGTGTTTAAAAGCAAAAACCCGAGCCGCAGGCTCGGGTTTTTTGTTGGTCCCTTGAACTAGGTTAGGGACGGGGTACTCTTATTATACAAGGTCCAAGAGAATTTGTTTAAACCGGATGCAAAAAAGTACTTTTATCCTATGGCAAATTACCACCACAGCAAGGGTATCGTTTTGAGTTCGCTTAAGTACGGTGATAGTAGCCGAATCGTGCGTATATACACGGACGGGTTTGGGTTGCAGAGCTTTTTGGTGAACAGCGTGGGCAGCAAAAGGGGTGCGGTGCGCTCCAGCATGTTGTTGCCGCTGACCTTAGTGGAATTGGTCCATACACATAAAGGAGAGGGCAAGCTTGAGCGCATTAAGGAGGCGAAGATGGACCTGACATACACAGCCATTCCCTATGATCCGGTGCGCAATGCGGTAGCGCTGTTTTTGGCCGAGTTGTTTACCAAAAGCCTTCGCGAGGAAGAAGCGAATGAGGCGAAGTTCGAGTTTGTGCGCGGCGCATGTTTGGCCTTGGATACGTTGGATGAACTGCCTGCAGCTTTCCACCTATCGATCTGGGCGAAGTTGACGCAATATTTGGGGTTTGGACCTGAGGTTAAGACGGTCATGGGGGACCAATTCTTTGATCTTCAAGACGGAGCGTTTCTGTCCGAGCCGTCGCTCTTGCATCCGTATTTAGATGCCCCAACTAGTGAGTATTTGCGTGAAGCTCTACGTTGGGATTTCGAGGCCCCGCTCCATATTCCAAAGACTGGACGCCGGTCCTTATTAGAAGGATTGGAGCGATTCATGAACATCCATCTCGACGGTTTTGGGACTTTCAAAAGCTTGGAGGTCCTAAGTGAGCTGTTTGCCTAAGGGTCAGAAAAGTGTAGAAAAATGTGGTTTTTGGTCAATTTTCACTCGAATTAGGCCTAAGACACGACAAAATTGGACCAAAATCAGCCAAAAGTGGGAAAATATCTTCGTTTTTATGACGACATGACAATCTTTTAGGCTTGGACTAGTTTTTGTTACCTTACTAGCAGTAACTAATTATACTAAAATATGAACACAAATTTTCCAAAATGGCTGATTCCAGCTTTTGGTATTATCCTCTTCGTCCTGCTATTTTCATCACGTTTGTTCGTGAAAATTGATGCTGGGGAGGCGGGTGTACAATATGATCTATTCTCAGGTCTAAACGTCGAAAAAGTATATGATCAAGGATTGAAAATTATTGCACCTTGGAATAGAATGTACATATACAGTACACGTATCCAGGAGGATCGTTCGGTTATGGAGGTGCTGAGTGCTAATGGTTTGACCATTCGCGCCGAATTATCCTACCGATACAGACCCATCGAACAAAATATAGGGTACCTCCACAATGAAGTAGGAGACAACTATCATGAGCGCATCGTAATTCCAGAAATTCGATCTGCTACTCGTGAAGTTATCGGGAAATACTTGCCTGAAGAATTGTATAGTTCAAAGCGAGACAGTATTCAAACTGAGATTTTTGATCTTGCAGCGTCTCGTATTAAGGAGAAATACATCGAACTCGACGCGGTATTGATTAGAGATGTGGGGCTGCCAGATAAATTGAAGCAAGCCATTGAGCGTAAGCTAGAACAGGAACAAGTATCACTCGAGTACGAGTTCCGTTTAACACGTGCATCAAAAGAGGCTGAGCGTCAAAGAATCGAGGCAGAAGGTAAAGCTGCTGCCAACAGAATTCTGAGCCAATCATTAACCGACAAAGTTTTGAAGGATAAGGGTATTGAAGCTACCCTACGTCTTTCGGAAAGTGCGAATAGTAAAGTTATTGTTGTGGGTGGTAGCGATGGTTTACCATTGATTTTAGGCAATAATTAGTCTCCTTAGAGGCATAAAATTTTTAAAGGGCGGCCAATTAATGGTCGCCTTTTTTTATATTCGAAAACCCCTTGACCGGCAGTCGATTAACTCAATTGCATTATGGAACTACATGTTGCACTCGCTCCGGATTCTCTGCTCTACTGGTTTGGTTGGGCAGTATCATTGTTGATTATCCTTTTCCCGATTTGGTTCGGACGAAATCTTAGCATCCAAGGAAGACGCGCCTTCGAAAGAGGCTGGGCTATTGTGTTGGTCCTTGCTTATGCCGCTATGACAACCTTATCGGTGAGCCGCGGAGAATTCACGTGGGGAGGGAGTTTACCCATTCATATGTGTGGCTTTTCAAGGTTGTTATTGATCGCCTATTTCTTTTTCGGTAAAAAATGGATGGGGGAATTGGTGACTTTTACAGGGATAGCAGGGGGACTACAAAGCTTGCTGACTCCAGAGTTTACGCATGGTATTAATGCCATTTATGTATTGGACTACTATGTGAATCATGCATCAATTATCGCTATCGGATTCTATATCATTTACGTAAACCAAGAACCGCTTCAAAAAGGGGCATGGTTGAGGAACTTTGGACGAGTACAGCTCCTGGCCGTTGTCGCTTTGGTTTTAAATTTGATCACAGGAGGGAATTATATGTATTTGATGGAACCTCCAATTGTAGATAACCCCTTGGTCATAACAAGCGAATCTTTCCCATACATGCATGTGGTGTTCTTTGAACTATTCGCTGCGTTGAACTTCCTGCTCATTGAGGTGGTGCTGCGTCGCATTCGTGTGCGCAACTCTATCGGTGTCCGAGTCGTTTAGCATTTTCACACATTCTCAACATTTTACCCCGATATAGTCTTATATATTTGGGTTGCCGTTTTCGCAGAATTTGTGCGCCACGGTTAAACCTTTGACCCAAATACCCGTCTTTAACTCATGACGAACCAATTTTTCAAGGTCTTCGTGGCCTTATTCCTTAGCCTAAGTATCCCCGCCATGGCCCAACAACCTGGTGGTCGTGGAGGATTTGACCCTTCTAAAATGCCAAAGATTGGCAAAATCTCAGGTACCCTCGTAGATTCGAAAACCCAAGAACCTTTGGCCTTTGCAGCCATCAAAGTCGTAAGTAAACTCAGTGAAGATTTAGTCACGGGTGGCATGTCGAACGAAAAGGGGCAGTTTATGATCGAGGGTATTGCCTTGGGTCCAAACACAGTTGAATTTGCCTTTGTCGGCTACAAAACCTTGACCCAAGAAATCCGTTTAGGTCGGAACGGCACCGAACAAGACCTCGGCAATGTTGCTCTGGTATCTTCTGGTATCGAGCTTCAGGAGGTCACAGTGGAGGCCGAACGCCAATTCATGACGAATGAAATAGATCGCAAAGTGTATGATCCGTCAAAGCTCATTTTGAGTAAGACAGGATCTGCCACTGATATATTAGAAAACATACCATCCGTCGAACTCGATATCGAAGGGAACATTACTCTTCGCGGTTCTAGCGCGGTTCGTATCATGATAGACGGGCGTCCGTCTCGCTTCACTGGGGAGGATTTGAGTGCTCTGTTGGCGGCCTTGCCGGGGAACAGCGTAGAGAAAGTAGAAGTAATGACGAACCCTTCTGCGAAGTACGATCCGGACGGTACGGCGGGTATGATCAACATCGTGCTGAAGAAAAGTGCATTGCAAGGATTAAACGGTTCGGTCAATACATCGTGGTCGGGTGCGGACCGAGTTCGCGCTGGAGTGAATCTCAACTACAAAAACGACAACATCAACTACTTCTTCAACGCCGGACATAGCTCTGGGCGATACCCAAGAACGAATTGGTCCAACCGCATAAGCCAACTCGCCGACGGTACCTACACCACCTACCAAGAGGCAGAGGGTTTCGGTGGACGCAACGGGAATAACATTAAAGCAGGGTTTGATTGGACCCCAAGTACCAAGCATACGTTCACCCTTCAGGGAACCTTGAACCAGGGGATTCGTCCGCGTTTTGAGGACAAAATTACAGACTGGACCACTCCGTTTAGTGCCTACACCATAGGTCAGTACTCTGAGGAAAATGGTACTCGCTGGAACAACAGCGTGGATGCTATTTACGATTGGAAGCCTTCGAAAGACGAGTCCTTGAACGTTCGTATGTCCTACACCGACGGGATGCGCGACGATCGCATGGACTTTGAGCAGGATACCCTCGGGGTCAATGGTGGAAAAACACCTTCAATGCGCTACAATACCCACAGCTACGGCGACCAGTGGGAGTTCAATGGATTGCTGGATTATACTAAGAAGTGGGGTGAATCTACCCGACTAGAATCTGGGGCCAAGGTGATCATGCGCGACGACCTCGACGGTTTCGAGCGATTCAACACAGATATCAACACCGGCGCTACAGCCATTGATCCTTTAAGCGTAAACGAGTTCCTATATTCTGAGAATATTTTCGCCGCGTACACAAACTATGGATTCAAGAAAGGGAAGTGGGGTTACCAGCTCGGGTTGCGCGCGGAGCAAGCCAACATCACCGCGACTCAAATCACTCAAGATTCCACCTTTTACAACAACTATTTCCAGGTGTACCCGAGCGCGTTTTTGACTTATGAAATTGCTCGTGGTCGCGAATTGAACTTCAGCTACAGCCGTCGAGTACAACGCCCACGCGGTCGCCAGCTCAACCCCTTCATCGATTATAGCGATCCATTCAACTTGCGCCAAGGGAACCCGTACCTCTTACCGGAATTTACCGGAGCGTATGAAGCAGGTTATACCCACATCATGCAAAAAGGCGGCACGTTCACTTCGAATGTATACTTCCGCGATAAAAGTAACATGATTAATTGGTTCAATATTGTAGATAGCACGGGGATCAACATGACCACCTTCCGCAACTTGAACGACGGTGAGGATGCCGGTCTTGAAATCAACTACCGAGGAAAACTTGGGAATAAAGGCGGTTTTGCCAGTATTGGAGGGAACTACTTCTACAGCCAAGTACGTGGGGATGTCGACGGCATTACCTGGAACAACAGCGGTTTTGGGTTCGGGTTGAATACTATGATCAGTACGCCCCTTTGGAAAGATGCTAGCTTGCAATTGATGGGGAACTATCGTAGCAAGCGTGTGAACGCTCAGGGAATAGGTCGTCCGTTCTACTTTGTTGGCGGAGGCTTCAAGCAAGGATTCATGGATGACAGGCTGAATTTCTCAATCAACTGTCGCGACATTTTCAACACCATGGGATGGAATTATGAGAACGCCGGTCCGAACTGGACACAAGAGGGTCAATTCCGTTGGATGTCGCGTGTTGTCGAGTTTGGTCTCACCTACAACTTCGGCGAGGTGCAGCGCAGACGTAGAGATACCAACCGCGGTGGCGGAGGTGGTATGGATATGGAGATGTTCTAAACCAAAAGATAAAAATTGAAAGCCTCGAATTCGTTCGGGGCTTTTTTTATTTTAGAGGAAACCCTTGGTCATGAAAAAGCTCCTATTTCTATTTGCCTTTTTGCCGGTATTTCTTTTCGCGGATGCGCTTCCTTGTCCTTTGTCTTTGCCGGTGGTCTATAATTTGACAGGCGCCATTGACGAAGGCTATAGAGTAGTTGCGGTGGTAACGGATCAAGCGGAGATCTCGGAGTTTTCTTTTGATTCAGAAACGGATTATTTGACGCTCTTAACGGATGCCCAATTCTATTATGCCCTCTGCCTAGATTCGGCAGGACATCAACAGTTCTTGTATATGGGGCCGCAAGAAGTAGGGGGAGGCGTGGCCATTCAAGAACTCCAACCCTTGCCCTCGAGCTGGGGAGAGGGTGCCAAGGCAGCGGGTAAAGGCGCGCTCATCTCATTAGGAACAGGTACGGGTATTTTTCTCATTGCCTTAGCTGCAGATACAGGAGACGGCTGGACAGCCATTGCAGGATTGATCATAGGAGGAGCAGTAGCCTATTTTGGAATTCTTGCCAGTGCGGCATGGGGAATGGTCAAAGGCGTTCAAGTCTCTATGCAAAATCAAAAAGAGATCGCTCGTCGAAGACAAAGCGTGGGATACGGCTCGTCGAGTAGTACCTATATCGTCTCGCTGGTGGATCGAGAAATAGTACCGACAGAGTATCTGGAACAATTGGATACTAGAATCTAAAGTGCCCTGTTGATGTTATGATATTAATCCCCGTGGTACGGTGGGGACACATTAGAATACTTCATCAAAGTCTCCAGATTCATTTTTGGGCAAACAATCTATATCTATGCCTAAATCCTCCATGGGTCGCTCAAAAGGGTCTTGACTAACACCTAAGTCTGGATTGGAATAG
>JAKMGS010000188.1 GCA_022424815.1 Schleiferiaceae bacterium
AGAAGTCTCAATAGAACGATATTCAATTCCAAGCTTTTCTTTACTCTTTGAATTATCTGCCCGCCAGCTATGCCCCATGTTTTTTGTAATTATTTTTCTAGTCATCGTTTTGTCTAAAAATGGCCCCACCAACCATATTAACCATTTTGGCAGCTCTTTTTTGGGTAATGGATAGTCTTTACTATATTTATCTTGCAGCATTTTAGAAAGTTTTAATGGTGTGCAGCTCTCTTTAGATACAATGTGTCGACCGCTAGCCCCCGAAATATAGGCTGCCCTTATGTGCGCTTCAGCCACATCTCTTACATCAACCATACCAATTTCAAAAGGCGGAGCACCTGCTTTCATTGTGCCATCTCCCATCTGCAGACAAAAGTCATGGCTGCCCGATGTTGATTTTCCAAAAATAGTTGGCCCCAATACCAGCGAGGGATTAATAACAACTAATGACCACTGATCTTGAGCTTTCGCTAACTTCCATGCCTCTTGTTCTGCAATTGTTTTGGAGTAGGAATATGGTTGATGAGAAACTGAGGATGTGGTGTTCCATATGTCTTCATTGAGAGTATTATTTGGAGCAACTTCACATTCATTAGCATCGCCGTAAATGGCAGTACATGAACTTGTGAGCACCACTCTTTCAACTGAGGCTGTTGAATTAACGGTCGCAAGAATATTCTGTGTTCCTTTTAAAGCGGGGTCTATAAAGTCCTTGACGGGGTCAGTGAATTTAAAAACAAATGGCGATGCAGTGTGAAAAACAATACTGCAGCCTTTCATTGCCGCATCGAAGCTTCCACTTTCTAAAAGGTTCGCTTTGAAAAGTATTACTTCACCTGGTCCTTTTTTTGATAACTCTAGAAGATGACCAACTTTATCATTATCATTCGGGTCTCTAACGGTAGCATGAACGGATATCCCTGCTTCTACTAACTGTTTAATAATCCAGCCAGCAACAAAACCTGTACCGCCAGTAACGAGCACTTTCTTTTCTCTAGCTATCTCGAAATTCATTATTGAATAAACCCTTGGCAATTTACTTCAGCTACACCTAAGAATTTAATATGGGTTTTCAATATGCTCATTTCACGTTCTGCCCTGCTTTAAGCAGATTAAGGTATGGGGGGGGCAAAAACCAGCAGCGGTTAGGTTGCTAAGATTTGGTGTGGTTCGTGCACAAGTCCAACAGGTGGTAAAAGTCCTTTACAGATAGTGTATCAAACTGACTGGATAGGGCTTCAATTTCATCTGCTTGCGGGACGCCAAGAATTGGATTGGCCAATAAGTGAAACTTCAACGAAATTTCTTTATCGGTAAGCGGCATATCTGCATCGCCTCGCGGTGTTCGAGGGGCGGTTTCAATCTTACGCCCATCCTTCAACACAAATGATACTTGCGCCCAACGTTTATCAGTACTGATCCGCGTCATCTCGGCGTCATCAATAAGATTTGTTGCCCGGCTGATCCGCAATATATCGGGGTCATGCAATGTCTCTTGTGATAACTCCGAGACACCAACTTGCCCACGCACGATCATAGCAGCGACCGGGAAAGCTATGGAATATGCAAATTCATCCTGGGACTGTGGCTCGTGGCCTGCCAATCGAGTTGCGTAATGGAAGGTTCGGATTTCTACAGCTTGGATCATTTCATGCGATAGAGCGTTGTCTCGCATCATGTCGTAAGCTGCGTCAATCGCGGGATGGGACCATCTACAGCAGGGGTACGCCTTGTAATGGGTATGATCGACTAAGCGCCAGCCATGTCCCAAATCTTCCCAGAAGTCACTACCTTCTACGCCTTCGCACGTTAATGCTGGTGCGCCTGTGAAACCCTCTAAAGCTAAATATGCAGCAGTCACGCCCGAAGGAGCGCCCCAACCGACGCCATCGCGCACCATCGTTGGGTGCTCTATACATCGCATCATTTGACTGCGGGGCCCGTGATATTCGCCAACTCCTGCAGCTTGACGGATTTGCTCCCTATTGCCTCCCAATAGTTTTGCACCGGCGGCCGCTACACCAACTGCAGTCCATGCGCCAGAGGTATGATAATCTGAACAAGTCGCGTGCTGGACTAGGCCAGCGCGGTATGAAAGTTCGTAGGCTACTGCCAAAATTTCAGCAAATCGCTTGCCGTCAATTTCTTTATCTTTGGCTTGAGCCAAAGCAATCATCGCAGGAAATATCGCCGACCCAGCGTGACCTTTGCAGGGCGTTGTACCATCATGGGCGTCAATGCTATCGATCGTGAAAGCCCCAGCCATAGCGGCACCTGCGGGACTAACCGCCGTGCCGTCCATGAGCATTCGCGACGTGCCTATAGTGCCGCTTCCAAATAGCATTGGCGCCACTCTTCTGGCTATTTTGGAGAGAGGAGTTGTCGACCCTACAGCTGCAACACCTATTGTGTCAGTAAAGCTCCGGCGCAAGATAGCCAAAACTTCGTCAGGCAAGGCGTCATATGTCAGCTCATCAGCAAACGTTTCAAAAGAAATAGTCATTAGCTATTTACCCTCCATATGCAGATCACATCATGCTCCACCCCAGACGGAACTCTAACGCGATTATGCAGCCTTAGACAACAAAAACGTTGTCTTCATGTCAGAGATTTTGTCCTGCTGGTTACAATCCATCCTGCAATGACAGAAATGACAAAGCTCCCTTTATCTGGCGTAGGGTGTGAGCAGCGGCGTTACGACCCCAGTCAGGCGTTCAGTCATGGCAATCCCTTCAATATCAACTTGCTGGGTCTACGATATTCATG
>JAKMGS010000012.1 GCA_022424815.1 Schleiferiaceae bacterium
CTATGGTGATTCAGGGGGCTGGCGCCGGAGCTGAAGTGACGGCCAGAGGGGTCTATAGTGATATCCTAAGGTTGGGGTAAAAAACTCCCGGGCGCGGAGCGCCCGGGAATTCCTTTAAAATTTTGCCTGCAAGGTGAGCAGGAGCATTCGAGGGGCGAAGGTTCGGTATCCCGCTGGACGTGCCGCCACTACATGTCTAGTATTGGTCAGGTTTTGTGCACTAAGCTTCAAGGTGGTTGAAGGACGCAGGGGAATGCTTGCGGCCGCATTGATCACGAAGGCAGCGGGCAGGTCCCATTGATCGAGAGAAGCAGAAGATTTTCGTGCTCCGAGAAGCTGTGATTGTAGGCTGAAGTTCATCGGCTTGAGTGCAATATCGTATCGAAGGGAGGCTTGACCTATAGGGAGGTAGGGGAGCACATCGCCCTTTTCTACATTGCCCCATCCATCGAACTCGCTTGAGAAAGATTCCATAAATACAGCCCGTGTCCAGGTACCGGTAAGGGTGAACTGGTGGCGGTGGATATGATGAGAGAATTGCCCCTCTACACCTGAAATCTGAGCGCTACCGCCATTGTATAATTCTCCGCTACCGCTACCTCCGGCACTGGCGGCATCAGAACCTAGTAATCGATCGTAGGCGCTGTGGAAGGCGACGAGTTGAAGGGGACGCTGGGTGTGCTCCAATCCAAATTCTGTGCTGATGCTAAGCTCTGGAAGGACACCTTCTTTGGAGCCTGCAGGAGTGAAACCGCGGTGGATGCCGGCGAAAATATTCCACTGTTCGGTTTGCTTGTTAATGCTCATTCCAGGTAGGAAAATGAGGGTGCGGTTGGCTCGGGCGCTGGCGTTTATTCCAGTACGCTCAGGATCTGCAGCCCCGAAATCTTCGCGGGAGGCAAAGATGAGCTCACTGCGACCGCCGGCCTGCACTTTCCAGCTTCCGCGTGTCCAAGTCGTTCTATAATACCCGCTCGCCGCTCGGGTGGCATCGATGCGGTTGCCCGCGGCGCCTGCGGCGCCGCGATTTTGAAGCGCCATTTGCGCGTCAACAATGCTGTAGCTATCGCTGTGCTGAAAACGATCGGCGTGGTCGTAGTGAAAACGCAGACCAGCCTCGTGTTTAAGGATGTTGCGGTCCAGGCGCTGACTCCATTGGCCGCGTAATTGAATCCCTTGGCTGACGTAGTAGCGGCTGTTGGCCTTTAAGGAGGCTTGGGCGGTATCCGTATGAAGTCCCTGTATGGCCAGGAATTCAACCGGATATTCTGTGGGTTGTTGAAGCAAGTTGGCAATGCCTTGGCCGTTTACTTTATCGAGTTTGTACCAGTTTCGGTGTACATACTGACGGTAGAGGTCGGCACGAAAGAAACCCTGATTAAAGTTGAGGGTGTAGCCTAATCTATTCATCAATCGGTCCATGTCCATTTGATCATTTGCCGAGGCCAAATAACGCATGGAAGGCTGGGTTAGGGCATGGTTGAGGGTCGTGCCCAGGTAGGTTTGCTGGGAATGTTCCCGAGTTGCTGCGGTCAACCAATGTAAGTGATGGCGGTCCTTATCGTCGAGGTGATGCACCAACTTAAAATATCCGTCTTGAAGCTTGAAACCCCCTGTGGTACTATTTAGGAGTTGACCGAAACCGTCGGCGCTGTGGTGGTAGGCACCATATTGGATTTGAGTTCTTTTGCCCCAGGCTTTTTGTCCCCGCCAATAGGCTTTCTGTTGTCCAAATGCGCCGCCACCCACGAGAACTTCCTGTTCGTCGCCTTCTTTGGTAGGGGTTATAAAATTCAGGGCTCCTCCGGTGCTTTGTGGCCCTGTAATGATTTGGGCAGCGCCTTTGAGGACTTCTATTTGTTCATACTTCCAAATAACAGGAGTATAGTAGGCTTCAGGCGCGCTATAGGCTGCAGGAGCGGTGAGAATACCGTCTTCCATGAGGGTGATTCTAGAGGAGCGCAAGGTGCCGGTGCCCCGGATACCTACGTTCATACGAAGGCCCCAACCGTCTTCTTGTTGGGCATATACTCCGGGCTGATTTTGCAATATGGTATTGGCATCACTCTGGTCGAACAACCGGAGTTCTTTTTGGGTGAGCACGACGGCGGACCCTGAGATGTGTTTGTACGGGTCGTTCGCAGCTGCAGTAATAGTGATACTTTCAAGCTCTACCGTAGCTGGTAAGGTGGTGTCCGCGGGCACGGATAAGATTATGGACAGGAGGAGGGGGTACACTATTTAGAATGATTTTAAATAACAGTACAAACGTATTATCTAGAATCATTCTAAACAAGGATTAATATCAGTTTTTCATCCCTATGTTATTCACAATCGTTTACTCATTCCAGGGAAGACTCTAGGTTCAGTTTCGAGAGTCTTTACTATCTTCAAAACGTGAAGAAACTCCAGGCCATCTTTCTTGTATTCTTTGCCTGTTATGGCAGTGCCTTAAACGCTCAATGCTCCGTTGCCGTGGGACAAGATTCCTTGACGGCTTGTGTAGGGGATACGATATTCCTAAACGCATCCGGTTCAAATGAATATCTATGGTCGCACGATGCATCGTTGAGCTGTGATACCTGTGCGTCGCCATATATTATTTTATCGGATACCTCCACGTATGTGTTGGTAAAGGGAACGAGCCAAATCAGTCAAATGGCCACCAATGGTAATTTCTCTAGTGGCAATACGGGTTTTTTGACGGCCTACACCTACAATGCCACTTCCATTTGGAATGAAGGCACCTATGCGGTGGGGCCAAATCCTAGCGCCGTGCACCCAAATTTTGGAAGTTGGGGGGATCATACCACGGGTACCGGGAATTACATGTTAGTGAACGGATCGACCGGGGGAAATAAAATCCTATGGCGGCAGATTGTGAGTTTTCCTCCTGGGGTCCAAGTGACCGTAAAATGGTGGATGCTGACCTTCGTTACCCCGCCAGGGTCTTTGCAATTAAAACTCGCCGGAACGAACATAGGCAATCCGGTAAGTACTCCGAACTCTACAGGATCTTGGTCACAAGCCACGCGTACCTTCACTGTCCCCGCTTCCGGGAGTGCTACCATTAATTTGGTGACCACGAGTGCGGCTTTATCTGGGAATGACTTTGGTATTGATGATATTTCCTACCACTACAATTGCGAATCCTACGATACGGTATGGATTGCCCCGAAGAGTGATGCTCAGATTCTCTTAGACTCTACCTCACTCTTTGCTTGTGATAGCCTGTGCATTACCTTGGACAATGCTTTAGATTCCTTGGGGTTGTTGAGCTACCAGTGGGTGTTGAGTGATGGTACAATAGATACCTCTTCGACCTTTACACATTGTTTGGTGGATTCGGGCAATTACAGCGGATACTTGATCACCACTTCCATTGAGGGCTGTACAGATAGTGTGGCCTTGCCTTCTATGCGTGTGGGGTACACTCGTCGCATAGATTCCTTAGTCATAGCGAACAATGGAAGTGGCTATTCTGGGATGGTCCAAGTATTAAATACAGACGAAACCATCGGTATAAATGTCTATTATGAGTCGGTAAACTCAAACAGCTTAGATTCAATTTTTATTTCTGCAGGCAGTCAGAGTTGGAGCAACGGAGCAATTACTGGTAGCCACCTTATGACGGGCTGGGGACCTGTAGTTCTCGATCCAGAACCCCAAACCATTTGTGCCTACCTCTA
This sequence comes from Schleiferiaceae bacterium, assembly GCA_022424815.1. Lineage (GTDB taxonomy): Bacteria > Bacteroidota > Bacteroidia > Flavobacteriales > Schleiferiaceae > UBA10364. Next base: position 3,690 of record JAKMGS010000012.1, read on the forward strand.
CACCGCGGACGGTTGTGTTGATTCTTTATGTCAAGAGGTGGCGTTCTATCCTACGATGACTGTACCAAATTTCTTTACGCCCAACGGAGATATGGTCAATGATCGTTTAGATATCCTTTCTGATAATGCGGATGAGTTGCATCAGCGCATTTATAATCGTTGGGGCCAATTAGTCTATGAATCCTACCTCCCAGACGAATCTTGGGACGGCACCTTTAATGGTGCGCCAGTGGCTGCAGGGGTATACTTCTTGGAGATTGAGGTGAGCAACGCCTACAGCCAAGCAAGGGAAATAGTCGTTAGGCACGCCGTGCACGTGATGCGATAAAAAAAATCCCGCACCTCATGGAGGCACGGGATCTCTAGGGGTGTTATTAACCTAGATCTAGAGGGTTATAGAAAAATATCCTTCCTTCTGTAGTTCAAATCCAAAAACCAAGCCATTTGGAACGACCTGGTAGAACTCTGGCAGTGAAGCTGGATCTACACCAAATTTCTTCAGCGAAAGGCCACAAGCATACATCTCTACGCCACTTTCTTGGAGAATCGCCACTGCATCGGCCATTTTCTCTTCGTCAAGCAAATCTTGAACGGACATCCCGCATACTACCACCTTGAAAGTGCCGTAGGTGGTGGAATCTGATATCGCAAGATCCGCCGCGGCTTTCCCGACGGCTTTGAGCTGTTCTACATTGCGGTTGAGGATGAAGTAGTTGTTTTCTTCTGTTTCCTCGACCACAACTTCGGTGGGGGCCGGAGCTTGGCAGCTGGCAAGTGCCAAGGCTACGAGGCTAAAGGTGATGATGAATTTTTTCATGTGTACTATTAATGGAAATGGTAATCTGTTCCTGGCAATTGGCTCAATACATTATCTCCTAAATCTGCAGCAACCGCACGGCCGTCGCGAACTGGACCAATGGTATCGAAGTGGGCCAAGTATTCTTCAATCAAATCGTGAACGGTGTAGTCCATAACGACCGTTTCAACGGTATTCGGCATACGACAAAGAGTGCTGATCGGCTCACCTTCACGACGACAAGCCGACATCGTGTAGAGCTTATCTACCTCCATGGGTTCGCCTTGAATCACTACTTCTTGCACGCGCTCGCCTTTAGGAGCATTCGCGTTAAAGGTCAACTGCATGCCTGAGAAACGCACTACCCATCCGCCGAAGCGTTCGTTCGGGTTTTCGGCAAATACGTTGTGCAATTCCTTTTCCAGCCAGTCTTTGATTTGCTGACCGCTGGCTTTGCCAATTTTGACTTTTTCATTTACCGGCAACATGTTCCATAGGTCGCCGCGCGTAATAGGGGCAACGCCGCTTTCTCCCGGAACGATCGGAGGACTGAATCTAAATCCATTGCTCAAGGCGATATCGACGTTGTTTTTCCACATGGCCGCATCGGTGATGAAGTTGTCCATAGGGTTTTCTACCACGAAGTAGCGGTATAATGGGGTGGAAGTGTAGCCCAAGACTTCATTGATTTCATCGCCGTAAGGAGCAATAGCTGCTTCAACGATCGCAGCAACTTCTGCATCTGCTTCGTATACGGCAGGATCTACTTCGAGCAGTTCGTACTGCTCAGAAATGATTTTACCATCTTCTACTTCTAGTACCATCTTTCCAACGAATGAAGCGAAGGCCCCTGGCTCGGTGACTTTGGCGTGGCCGGCTTGAAGCGGTTCACGAATGCGCTCGTGGGTATCATTTCCTAAGACATAATCCACGCGCTCTAGGGCTGGGTTGTTGGCTAAATCAAACTGCTTGCTGATCCCGATGTGGGTAACCACGAACAGGATATCTACGCCTTCTTCGTCTTTGAGTTTATTGACTAATTGGCCCAAATTATCCAAAATGGGGTCAAAATCTAGCCCTTCAGAAAAGGATGGGTTTTGACGGATGGGCACCTCAGGATCGTTGTAAGAGATGAATCCTAAGCGAGCGCCGGCGATATCCTTGATCCAATATTGAGGGAAGATCGGAGCCTTGCCTTCTTCATCGTGGAACATGTTGGCCGTGATCACAGGAGTTTCGTAGCCCTTGAGGACCTTCATCATTTGTTCTTTACCGTAGACGACCTCCCAGTTTCCAGGAATGAGGAAGTCAAAGTCCATGGCCTTGACGATGGAGCTGAATGCTTCACCTTTGGAGAGGGCCGCGACGGCTGAGCCTTGGATCAAATCACCACCGTCCAAGACGATGGTATTTGGGTTGGCGGCACGTTCTTGGTCGAACAAGGTTTTCATATTCGCGAGTCCGCCTAGGGTCTTGAAGCTGATTTCTTCATTCTCCCAGAACAATTCGCTGTGAGGGTATACCTGTCCGTGAATATCTGCGGTTTGTAGGATGGTGATTTTTTGCGGTCCTTCAGGAGCGCTATCGCCCATCTGGCAAGACCCGAACAATAGTCCGGTCGCTGCTATTCCGCTTAGAATCCAATTCTTCTGCATGGTCATAAATTTTTGTGTTGGTCGCTCCCGCATCTTTTCTTGGGAGGGCAGTAGCCCCGAAGATAAATGACTAATTCCGAAAAGGTTGTGACTTCACTCACACTTGGGGTTTATCTGCCCAATAGTTTGCGTAGTCGTCGAGCGGTATTAGAACGCTTTGCCCAGTAGGGATGGGCCTTCAAATTTAACGTATGGATGGCCTGTAGACGCTCCTCGAAAGTAGGCCCTTGTTGGTCTAGCCAAAGTTTTAGATAGGGAACCCACCAATCTTTCGTGCTCCAGTAGTGTGCGATAAAAGGTTGGGCTTCTTGAAGTAATTGGTCTTTATTCAGGGCAAGGCTGAAGGCCAATTGTTCGAGGAGTCTTACCGGAGCGGAGGTTTCTAAGTAGCGATCACAAAGTGCAATGGCATGCTCAATGGCCTCGCGGTGACCGGGAGGGAGGGCAATGACACCGGCGTTAAACATCAAGCTTTTCGCGGTTGTGGTGATGCCCTGGAATGTTTTTTGGTCCAATTCCCGCAGCGTTCTCCGTTCCGTTTTGGTATTCAGTGAACCTAATGCGCCTTCGTTTAGGTGCATCATTGGCGTAGATAATTGGGCCTGTAAACCGGGAAGGTCCAACGCCAAGGTATCGGCATCGAGGTAGAGTATGGGGTCGTTGGGATACAATGTGCAGAGATCTGCAATGACTTGCATTTTAATGCGCCAAAAGAATCCCTTTAGTCCCTGCCATTGCGTGAGTTGTTCTGGGGTGAGGATATGTTGTATGATAGGCCAATGCTGCCCTACACTGCCATCATCCGTGTAGAGGTGTATTTGACTATCTGGCGCCCCTTTTTTGCAGAGTAAGATGGAGGTCTCGAGTTGTACGAGAAGCTCAGCAGTGGGGGTGGTGCAGAAATAAACGATGTGCATGTACTTACTGCCCTTTCATCCCGTTGTGGTATTCTTCAATGAGCGAGAATACACCGCGGGCAAGATCTTTGGATTCTAGGAGTAGGTTGAAGTACAAGGTTGTGTTCTTTGGGCTATTCTCTTCATCTCTGGTGCGCGCAATTTGTGCATCAACTTTGGCAGATACCAATGTTATAATGCTACTCTTGAGTTGAAGACATTCCGAGAGTTTGTTGAAATTCTGCGTTTTGAAGGCAGTTTCTACATCCACTAAAATTTTTGCTAGGGCACGTTCCACCTCTGCTAAATCTGAGATTTGGCTTTTGCTCAATGGCTTGTGATGGTTGTCGACGTGTTTGAAACTTTTCTTTGCCAACAACTCAAGAGATTGTACGATATCGGTGAGGTTGGCCAGTACCATGATGTAAAAGTTTGAGCCGCGTACACTGGCGTCGTCCAAGCTCTTGATGAAATAGAAAAGATGATTGCGCAAGTCGTCAACCTCATCCTCAAGTTTAGCAACGCGCTTGACCATTTTCTTCAGTTCTGGTGCATCGTGGTTTGATAGGCCTTCCACTACGCCATTGAAGATTCGTGAGGTACGATAAATACTTTTAGCAACGTTGTCGGAGCTTTCCTCAACAATTCCTTGTACGGTCTTGCTGGCGGCTTTCGTAAGGCCTTCTTGACCGGCTGCTGGGGCAGCGGTTTCTTGACGATGCTTTAGATAATTACGGATGATCAACGCGGCGGTTAGTATAAGAAGAACTGCTATGGCAGCGCCTCTACCTAGATGGATAATATACACTAACGTTCCCGCGAAAAGGAAGGCAAACAATGCCGTCATGAACCATCCGCCAATGACCTTTACCACCCCGGCTACGCGGTATACCGCACTTTCACGTCCCCATGCCCGGTCGGCCAAAGAGGTTCCCATGGCTACCATGAAGGTCACATAGGTAGTCGAAAGAGGTAGCTTCATGCCTGTTGCAATGGAAATCAATACACCGGCAACAGCGAGGTTAATAGAGGCGCGAATTAAATCGAATGCAGGAAGGTCACGAGCATCGGCTTCACTCAACTCAAGGGTTGGAGTTTGAAAGCTTTGATCGATTTTCGCCTGAATGCTCGCAGGAATGGCTGCTCCAAATAGGTTGACCAAATTTGTGGATCCTTTAACGATACTACGTGAAAGAAGGTTGGGTTGGAATTTTTCTACGGTATCTCCTTGGTGGGAGAGGTTGATGGCAGTGTCCACCACGCGTCGGGCCTTCTTAGATAGCCACAAGGTCAGGGTCATGATAATCCCCGAAATAGTTAGAAGTAACGGCTCTGCAGGTACGCTTTCGGATAGAATGCCCATCGAAAATTCACTCGCTGCAACTCCGGATATAGACCAAGCTTCGTAGCTGTGCCAAGCGGCCATAGGAACGCCTATGAAGTTGACTAGATCATTACCCGCAAAGGCCAGGGCAAGACCGAAGGTACCTACCCCTATAACTACCACGAGGACGTTTACCTTTAATAATCGGTCCACAATAAGCATCAGTACAGACCAAAAGGCGAACATTCCTCCTATTAAAAGCATGGGGTTTTGTTCGAGCCAATCTTTAATGTTGGCGTAGAACGGAGTGCCTTTGAGTCCTTTAAAAACAATAAAATAGCCTATAGCGGTAAGACATAGGCCTGCAAATAGGAATCCAAAATTCTTCACTTTCTTTTCGTATTGGAACGTGAAGACTAATCGGGAAAGCCATTGTACAATCATACCAATATTGAAGGCGATGAATACAGAGAGGACAATGCCTAGGATGATCTCTTTCGCTTTGGCGGTATTGATGTAGGTGCTTAGGTCTGCAGCAGTTTGCTCGTCGGAGAGGCCTATCTTAATGAGTGCCATGACCACGGCTGCGCCAAGGAGGTTGAATACGATACTTACTGTAGTGGAGGTGGGTAGGCCTAAAGTGTTGAAGAAATCCAATAAGAGAATATCTCCAATCATCACGGCCATGAAAATGAACATGATTTCGTCGAAGTAGAACTTACTAGGAACAAAGATGCCTTTTCGTGCTACTTCCATCATGCCGCTAGAGAATACGGCGCCGACAAGAATCCCTACACTCGCAATAATCATGACGTTTCTAAAGCTAATGGCCTTAGAACCAATGGCTGAGTTCAAAAAGTTGACGGCATCATTACTGACACCCACTACTAAATCAACCACTGCCAACGCCGCTAAGGCGAAAATCATCATGTAAAAAATGCTGTCCATGTGCGATGCTTGTATTGCCTGCGAATGTACTTCGGAAATGTTACCCGAAGGTTAAGGTATGATATTATCAGAAATGCAGTTCAAAACCAGAACGCAATTCCCAGTGCGGGGCATCAAGGTGATCGAGGGTAAAGTTTAGGTCCGTTTGAATCTTAAACGAGTGCCCCACGAGGAATCGGTTGAATCCTATGGTGTATTGCTCTAGGTGCAACTGGTCTGATTGTTCGGACACATGGGTGTAGCGCGACTACATTGGTAATTCCATGGCCCAATTCTGGCAATGACTTTTCTTGCCCAAAGGCAACTAAGCTTAGAGTAAACAGAAGGAAGAAAAAGAAAGTGCGTAGCACCATACCTGATTTTTATGGACCCAATTTTAATAATTATTTAATGTTCCAAGTGTAGCAGAGGTCACGCTTTGAAGCACTAGGAGTGTATCTTGCCGAGGAGAAAAAAGAAACTTGTGGAACGTCACCAAATCCTCAAAAGTGTAGCCGCGGCCATTACTGAAAGTATAGCGCAGTTTGGCGAAGCTCGACTGAATTTCATTTGTACCCACAATTCCCGCCGTAGCCAATTCTCCCAGGTATGGGGCCATATGTTAGCCCACCAATACGGCTTGCCTGTGACGAGTTTTTCTGGGGGTGCAGAGGTCACCGCGTGCAATGAGCGCACGATTGCAAGTTTGAAACGCTTGGGCATGCAGGTGGATGCTGAAGGAGAAGGTAACCCGAGGTATAGAGTGGTCTTTGAAGGCTCGCCGGAAGCGGTACTGTTCTCTAAGGTTTTCGATGATGCGGAGAATCCGGGTGAACGTGCTATTGCGCTCATGACCTGTGATCACGCGGATGAAAATTGTCCATTTATTCCTTCTGCTTGGAACCGTTTGCCTTTGCGTTATGAGGATCCCAAGAGATACGACGACACGGAGCGTGAGTCCAGCGCGTATGACGAGACGAGGGATTTGATTCGAGAGGAATTAGACCAGATCTTCGCGATGGTCAAAACAGCTATTTCGGAAGGGTAAAACTGAAGGGTAGTAGTCCTTGTACGCCCTTGAATTCTAGGGCAACATTTGTCTTGTTCAATAGATACAAGTCGAACGATTCGTTTTGGCGAAGTTCGGCTTCATGCAATACTTGGCGGCAAGAGCCACAGGGAGCTGCTGGCGATCGCTGCTCTTCAGCTGTCATGATGTATACCGCAGCTATGCGTTGATTGGGATATGCGGCTTTGGCGGCTAGGACAGATACGCGTTCGGCGCACAGTCCATCCGGGTAGGCGGCGTTTTCTTGATTTGATCCAACGACTTGGGCGCCAGATTCCATAATGACCACACTAGATACGGGATAGTTAGAGTAGGGCGCGTACGCCGTTTCCAACAAGGCCTCTAGTTTCTTTTGAACGTCTTTAGGAATGAGTTCGGTTTGTCGCCAATTCTCATAGCTGTGGTAGCTGAAGGTCAGTTGTTTTTCCATGAAGGTGGAGATAAGGTCCAAACAAGGTACTTCAATTTATCGGAACGAAATATCTCATATTAGAGACAATGAATATTGAAAACCGAGGTATTCCATTGAATAATTCGCGAAAAACTTATAATTTGATATACAAATGTAATGGCCTGACTTTAAACTTGTTTACGTTAGGGTATGGGTTTTGGATTTACTTTTTTCATCATTATTACAGCGCTGGTACTCTTTGTGCTGGAATTGTACTTGTTATTTAAGGAAGGAACTAAGATCACTTGGAATCAAACTCTTTTGAATATATCTCTGGGTTTCTTCGATCGATTGCTAGGCTTGTATTTTGCCGAACGTACACTTGTATTGTTTGACAATACGTTTGATTACAGATTTCTAACATTAAATGAAGGCCTTATTACGGCCATAGTCTGCTTTATTTTACTGGACGGTATTTGGTATATCTTCCATAGAGCTGGTCATCGTATTTCACTAATGTGGGGTATACACTTAGTTCATCATCAAAGCGATGAATTCAATCTTAGTGTCAATTTTGCGTTGAGCCCAGTAGGCTTCATGATTCGAAGTGTCATGTACTCTTCCTTAATTCTTTTCGGCTTTCCCGTCGAATATGTAATTATGTGCGGTTACATCAATGCTTTCTACCAATATTACTTACATACTGAGTTCATAACTACTATACCTTGGCTAGAGCGAGTATTTGTGATGCCTAATCACCATAAAGTCCACCATGCTTCTAATGAGCAATACTTAGATAAAAACTACGGTGGAGTATTCATCTTTTGGGATAAGCTTTTTGGTTCTTACGCTGCCTACGAAGAAACCCCTCGCTATGGATTAACGTCTCCATTGCCACATAAGGACTTTATAAATATCCAATTGTTCTTCTTTAAAAAGTTAATTCTAAACTTCAAGCGACACGGTGTAAGTCGTGGTTTAGCTTTGATGTTCTTGGGGCCTGAACATCAAGATTCTGATGTTCCTACTGTACTGCCTGTAAAAGCCCGAGGGAATATTTGGAAAGTCATTTTGGGAATCGTGATCTATCTTTTTTCCTATCGTTATTTGGTGACCTCTGAGTCGCTTTCTTGGATGGCTGGGGTAGTGTTGTTGAATTTTATTGCCATCATTCTAGTGAATGGCCTAGTCGTAGATTCATCTTTACAGGGGAAGACTGCATAAAAAAGGGCGCCCTATCCGGGGCGCCCTTTATTCAAATACTCAAAGGAGTGTTATTCGAAGCTATAGGTGCTGCCGTAGCGTAACATCTGGCCCAGGAAGTCCATAGGGTAGGAGACCTTAATATCGATGATGCTATCACCTTCCATAACAGGCTCCATTTCAGGGTTTACAAAACCGCTATAAGGTGCAAGGTTCAAAGGCTCAGAACGACGCAATACTTCTGCATGTAGTTCCGCATCTACCTTCACTCCGTAGGTCTCTACCAGATTTCTACCGGCTTCAAAATCACCCTCGCTCTTAATGCGCTGAATCTCACGAAGCAATTCTCCATAGTACCCGCGCAGTTTGTCGTAATCATTTATTACGAAGTAGGTCTTGCCGTCGATGACTTTACGCTCGATGACATTCTCTTCTTGTCCGCGCTCAAAAGCCCATGAGGCTACCAACTGACGGTTGCGCATGTGGTCCTCTTCGATGTCGTCTCCAGGCAAAATGCGGCGCAATTGCAGCATCATACCGTTTGAAATGTAGTTGTCAAACTCGGCATAGCCAGCCTCTTTGTTTTCCATCAAACCAATTTCCTGCATCTTATCGTCCAAGATGAAGTACAATGCCACGAGGTCGGCGCGAGCCTCTTCCAGTGTCGATCTGTAATTCTTTAAGGTTTCTTTCGGCGTACCTACCCCAGGATTGATTTTACCTGAGGCATGACCCACCACTTCGTGAAGGGCAGTGTGCATCTTAGAGCCTAGTTCACCATATTTCTCGGCACGCTCGTTGTGCATGGTAGAGAAGCCAAACTCTTCAGCCATGCCCTTCCCAGCACTTGCGTGGTAGGCATCTTCAATGTTTCCCAGTGATACAGATTTAGATCCGTGCTCCACACGAATCCAGTTCGCATTTGGAAGGTTTACACCTATAGGCGTAGCAGGAGAGGCATCACCAGCTTCACCAGCAACGGTAACAATTTTGTAGCTAACGCCGACAACGCTTTCCTTTTTGTGCTCGTCCATGATCGGGCTGTTGTCCTCAAACCATTGAACGTTATCTGCGACCACAGCCATACGTGCGCTGGCATCGAAGTCTTTCACCTGAACTACGGTCTCGTAAGAACCTCTGTAGCCCATTGGATCGTTGTACACCTCTACAAAACCGTTGATGTAATCTACATCGCCGCCAGTAGTACTGACCCAGGCAATGTTGTAATCGTCCCATTTGGTGAGATCACCATTTTCGTAGTATTCGATCAACAGACCAAGAGCCTTGGCCTGGTCCTCGTTTTCGGCTACTGCTTGGGCTTTCGCGAGGTGGCCCATAATTTCTTTAATGCTGCTTGCATAACGTCCGCGGGCGCTGAACACTTCCTCGTAGATCTCACCGTTTTCGTCGCGAGATAGGCGGCTGTTTAGACCGTGGCTTACCGGACGTGCAGGATCAGCATCTTCCTTCGCAGCATAAAACGCCTCAGCTTCTGCTTGAGTGATATCTGGTGCATAGAAGTTTACGGCAGAGGCGAGTAGTAGGTCTACACCGTCCGCACGGTTTACTTTTTTCGCATCAAAGCTTGGGTCGAAGATGGCACGCTGTACTTCTTCAGAAAGCTCAATACCAAGGTCTGCGAGGGTTTGAAGGAACCAATCTTGGTCAAAGTCAGCAGCAAACTTCATGTTGCTGTAGTGGTGGTGAATACCGTTGGCAAAGAATACGCGCTTGGCGTACACTTCGAAATCTGCATATTCAGCAGATGCCTTGTCTACACTTTCGCTAGAAATTATCGCTTCTAGTGCACGACGGATTTCTAGGTTGTGACGGTAATTACAATCCCACATAATATCGCGCCCTGCCAATCCTGCCTGAGTGAGGTGGTAGGCATAGATGCGTTGCTGTGGAGTGAGGTCATCCCACGATGGGATTTGGTAGCGGAGTACTTTGATATCTGCAAAGCGGTCTACCTGCCACTGAAAGTCGCTGTGATCTGTTTCGGTGTGCATTTCTTCTTTAGGGTTGCAGGAGCTCAGGGCAATAGCTGCCATTGCTCCCATGAACAATACTCTTTTCATGTTTAATTGGGTAATTAGACCGGTAAGATAAGGCAGAATTACGGCGCTCAATAATTGAGTATTGAATTCAAAAAAAAACCGCCTCTCGAGGCGGTTTTTTTACTATTGAATGATGATTCTAGTCGTGCCTTCAGGAATTCCGTTGTTGTTAAAGGCCTGCAGGATATATGCTCCAGGCGGTAAATGACTAATGTCCCAATGTTCATTTTGTTTATGTAATTCCCATTGCTCACCGGTCATATTATAAATCATGGCTTTCGAAGGACTAGGTGTAATAGTAATGCCCTCCGTTGCGGGGTTTGGATAAGTTACATACTGAACAGTCTCTTCCTCTAGTCCTACACTGGCAGACACTTGGAAAATGATAGATAAATCTTGGGCCAAGAATCCATCGGTTAAGCGAAGCGCGAGTATATACGGAGTACTCCTTGTTTGAGCGGAACTTGGCGCCCATGAAATTGTACCTTGGATAGAATCGTTGGTTCCAGATCCAGTACAAGTCCATTGAGCGGGATTAGGGTTTGTAAAGAATGGTTCACCAAATGCATCTGCGTAGAGCGTGCTTCCACTAGGGGAATAGCCGGAAACCGAGAGCGAAAACGAAGAATTTTGAATGAGATTTACATACACATTCCCTAGGCTATCTACCGGTAAGTTGCCTGCGTTCCAGATGGGGCCTACTACGCTTGTTTGAACGACAATAAATTGCATGTCTCGACGAATTTCTCCAATCTTTTGACCGTTTCGATATTCTTCAACCAACACAGATGTGACAAAGTTCCCAACCATAGTTGCAGTCCAAGTGATAGTACCTGTTATAGGATTAATAGTCATTGGATTCGAAACCGTGCCGGGAGGTAATGTATATCCTGGGCACGCAGTGTTTAGGGCATTTAATGGTTGAGATAAACTCCAGTAGAGTGAATCGCCATCTGGATCAAAGGGCAATGGATTGTATTGCCAAGGAGTATTTGCAGGCAAGAAGATAGATGCAGGTACTAAAAACCAAGGTGTAGAGTTACTCGTAGTGTCAAAAACTGTTACTTCTGTTTGAAGGAACATGCTTTGACTTAAGGGAGTAGAAATGTTCTGAATAGCACCGTTTCGACAACAGTTACTCCATCCTATGGTATAAGTTCCGCTATTTGAGAAAGTAACGGTATCTATAAAGAAATAAACTTCTACACCATAGGGATACATGGGCAAAGTATTTCCACTTAGCACGGAATCATAAGGTGTAGTCAGGGTAGTGACATTTGAACCAGCCGAATCAGTAATATAGAATTGGGCTGTAGTCTGCATAGGAATTCCTGCAGTATCTCGGTACACTGTCATTAAGATCTGGTACTGGAAGCCGCTGATTTGTTGGGCAACAATTTCTCCGCCCATCAGGTGGGTTGATTTCCCCGGAGTGCTAAACAGCATTAGCATTCCTAGGATAAATATTGATTTAATTTTCATGTGAATTGGCTTTAAAACCCCTATAAGGTACGACTATTCGCTAATAATCAGCGTCATAGCTTTTCTTCAACGCCGTTAGGAAAGGTATGGAGGTAGAGCTCTTCCACCTTGGTACGCGCCCATGGCGTCTTTCTCAGGAACTTCAGCGTCGATTTTACCGAAGGATCATACATGAAGCATCGCACCGGGATGCGAAGGGCTAATTGGTCCCAGCCCCAATACTCTGCCAGCGCTTCTACCATGTGGGCCAGTTTAACGCCATGAAGGGGATTATTCGCCTGGCTCATCGTGCTCATTTTGATAGGTCCACGCTACAAATCGGCTCACCTTATTGCCCTGTTCCATTTCTACTACTTTGATTTCAGTAGGATTGCCTTTACGGATGAATCTCTTGAAGGTGTGTAGGTGGTCTTTTTTCGAGACTAAACAAGTAAACCATTGGATTTGCTGCCCGAATTCGGCACTTTCTAGGGCCATTTTTTTTAAGAAGGCCTCTTCACCGCCTTTGTACCACAACTCATTGGCGCTACCACCAAAGTTGTGATTGGCCTCTTCTTTACCGTGCAAATTCTTGTTTTTGCGTGTGTTGGCAGCAAGGGCTTCACTTTTGGTCTTGTAGAATGGCGGGTTGCAGACGAGAAGGTCAAAAGTCTCTTTTTTCTCGATAATGCCTTGAAGCAATTGGCTCTTGAACTCTTGTCTTCGGATGCGCGTACCCATCATATTGGCATTCATACGCACCAGACCTTTCGCGTAGCTAATGGCTTCTTTATCGACCTCTGAACCTACACACTCCCAGTTAAAGGCTGCGGTTGCGAGCAGGGGATAAATCAATGAAGCGCCCGCACCTACATCGAGCATGCGCACGCGTCTGCCTTCAATTTTCGGCAATAGATCCCGAGCGTGTAACAAATAATCGAACCGGCCTGGAACGGCAGGGCAGAGGTGTCCTTTTTTCAGGGACCAATTCACATTAAAACGCCACTTCAACAGCGCCTTATTGAGCAAATAAACGGCTTCAGGATTGCTAAAGTCAATGCTCTTTCTCGCAAACTTCCCCGGAACCACAAAGGCTTCCAACTCCGGAACCGCATTCACCAGTTGATTGAAGTTGTAGTTGTTTTGGAAGGGGTTCTGTGAATGCACAAGCGCTACGTTTTAATGTTGCGCAAGATAGTGAAGCTTTAAATGAAGGTATAGCTAGTGCAGGTTATTCGCTGATTTGTATAAATTATGAAATGTAGACATTTTGCTAATCACAATAATTCAAAAACACGTACATTCAAGGTGTAAACAACCGTAAATCATGAAAAATTCAGACGTAAACAATAATCCAATCCAAGATGCAGGTGATTCATTGAATCAAGTTGCGAGTGCCATCAGTAGATGGTTGTGGACATCTATAGTTGCAGCCGTAATAGTGGCGTTTTTGCTATATAATGATGCTTTAAGTACAGATGGCGTTGTTCTCATAGAAATTATTTACGGTGCTATTGTATTGGCTTTAATAAGCAGTGTTATTGGCGGTCTTAGAAAAGCTGCTGTTCATTTGAAAAACCATAATTAAACATTTCAACACGTTGCATCTAAAGAACGACTTATCCACAACACTGTGATTTCACAACCCTATAATTGTCCCAGACAATAGACGATTCGCAAGAACTAAATCAGCCGCGGTTTGAATACATTGGTGGATATTAGGTGCATGTCTAAGGACAGTTGTAGTCCTATTACGTCATAGTCAAAATCAATCAAGTAGGAGCCCTTGATTGCTGCCTCTTATCGTAACTTCAACAAAATTTTGATCATATGACTGAAAGCAAATGCCCATTCCATGGTTCGTCGACTAAGATGGACCTCGGTACCCAAAACAAAGATTGGTGGCCGAATCAATTGAATTTAGATATTCTGCGTCAGCACGATGCGAAAAGTAGCCCGCTGCCAGAATTGGACTATAAAGAAGAGGTTAAAAACCTAGATCTCAATGCTGTTAAAGCAGACCTTAAGGCTGTGATGAAAGACAGCAAAGATTGGTGGCCAGCGGATTATGGACATTACGGTCCGTTCTTTATTCGTATGACATGGCACGCTGCGGGAACCTACCGTACAGGTGATGGACGTGGTGGTGCAGCAACGGGAGCTCAACGATTTGCTCCGTTGAATTCTTGGCCGGATAACGGAAACTTGGACAAGGCAAGAAGATTGTTGTGGCCGATCAAAGAAAAATACGGAAACAAGCTCTCATGGGCTGATTTGTTGGTATTAGCAGGGAATGTTGCCATCGAAGATATGGGTGGTCCTAACCATGGTACCGCCTTAGGTCGCGAAGATATTTGGCATCCAGAAAAAGACATATACTGGGGAGCAGAGGACGAATGGTTAGGTGATAACCGTTACGGTGATACACGTCAGTCGCTTGAGAATCCTTTAGCTGCGGTTCAGATGGGATTGATCTATGTAAACCCTGAAGGACCTAACGCTAATCCAGATCCAGCGCTTTCTGCGCAAGACGTGCGCGAGACGTTCAAGCGTATGGCTATGAACGACGAAGAAACAGTTGCCTTGACTGCGGGTGGACATACTTTCGGTAAAGCACACGGTGCCGGTGATGCCGGACTAGTAGGAGCAGAGCCTGAAGGTTCACAAATAGAGGCTATGGGCTTTGGTTGGGCAAGTACATACAAATCTGGCAAAGGTGTAGATACGATCACAAGTGGTATTGAAGGGCCTTGGACAACTAACCCAACGCAATGGGACATGGGCTACCTAGACCTCTTATTCAAATACGAGTGGGAGTGCAAGAAAAGTCCAGCAGGAGCTTGGCAATGGCACCCTATCAACTGCGCAGAGGAAGATATGGTACCTCAAGTGGACGGTAGTGGAGAGAAAGTACTGCCAATGATGACTACGGCAGATATGTCATTGAAAGTAGATCCTGAGTTCCGCAAGGTTTGTGTGCGCTTCAGAGCGAATCCGGAAGAATTTGGTGAAGCCTTTGCTCGTGCTTGGTTCAAACTATTGCACCGCGATATGGGGCCTAAGAGCAACTACGTTACAGGTGATTACAAGGATGTAGATTACATCTGGCAAGATCCTATCCCAGCTGGAAAAACATTGACAAGTGCCGAAGAAAACGGTGTGCGTGATGCTTTGAAAAACTGTGGACTTACCGTCGCAGAAATGGTTGAAACGGCTTGGGCAAGTGCCAGCACCTTTAGAGGTTCGGATAACAGAGGAGGAGCAAATGGTGCTCGCATCAGATTGGCGCCTCAAAAGGATTGGGCAGTGAATCGCCCGGCCCAGCTCCAGAAGGTATTAGGTATCTATGAGGCGATTGCAGCGGAGCATAATGCTAGTGTCGCTGATGTTATCGTCCTTGGAGGTGCTGTTGCCATCGAGATGGCCAGCGGATCAACCGTAGTGTCTACGACAGGTCGTGGCGATGCTACTCAAGAGCAAACAGACGTTGATTCTTTCGAACTTCTCAAACCTAAAGCTTGTGGTTGCAGGAACTACAGCGAAAAAGAGTTTGCCGTAAGTCCAGAGGAAATCATGCTAGATAAGGCCCAATTACTAGGGCTTACCCCTGTTGAAATGACCGTTTTGGTGGGAGGTATGCGCGCAATGGGTGTATCCTACACGGGTGATGGTGTTTGGACAGACGGTGCTTTGGATAACCGCTGGTTTAAAACATTGTTATCTATGGATGTCTCATGGCATACTACTGGATACAACAGCTACGATGCTAGAAACAGAGCAACGGGCGCTATTGAACGTACCGCTTCGCGCACAGACCTAGTCTTTGGCTCAAATTCAGAGCTACGTGCAATCGCGGAAGTCTACGCGCAAGACGACAACAACGACAAGTTCGTACAAGATTTCATCAGTGCCTGGAATAAGGTCATAGATTCAGATCGATACGATCTTAGATAAAACGAAAAGGGGCCGGAAACGGCCCCTTTTTTTGGCACTTGATTTTTCGATGCTCGCTTGACCTAATCCTCAAAGAAGTCTAATGAATCCTGCATCAGGCTTTAAATCCCTTAAAAATTGAACCGGAAGGAGTACGCCGATTTTTATTGTTTTATATTTCGGTTCTAAATGAACAGATTATGATAAAATTTCTAAGAACTGTTGTGATAGCAGTTTTTGCTTTTGCTCTAGCCAGTTGCTCTGGCCCAGGAGAAGTCCATGAGTACGCGGTAAATGATTTAGAGTTTACGCTTGAAGGCCCATTGTTCGCTGGTCCAAATAGTGGTCAGACCGAAATTAAAGTTGACCTCAAGGAAATTCTCGGCGATGCGTATTCTGATGGGATGAGAATAAGCGATGCCCGTTTGACCTCTGCTGAAGTATTTCCAAATGATAGTCTAGGGTTTATAGATGTAAGTGCTTTCATTGTTTCATTTGCTAGCGATAACGAGGATGTATCCATGCAAGAGGCTGCGGTAAAAAACCCGCTCGAAGATGGAGCTGTTTCTGCTCGTTTGGATGTGGCGCCAGAGGCCGAGCTTGGTGAGCTAATGGAAGAGGGAAAGGTTTATGTAGTGCTTGACGCTGACCTCTTAGAAGATTATTGGGATGGCAACCGCAATTTTAAATTGAATTATACAATTGACTTAACTATTAAATAAAAAACCATGATTCGCAAACTCACATTTTTGGCAGTTTCTGCTGTCATTGCATTTGGAACATTAAGTTTTGATTTGGCACAATCCACAGAAGATCCTGGAGATCGCCTTATTGGCATTTGGGAACCTTCAAATGGACGTTCACGTATAAAAATTGACCGTATCGGAAACAAGTACTACGGTCGTGTGGTATGGTTAATCGAGCCGAATGATGCGGATGGAAATCCAAGAACAGACATTAACAACCCTAACCCAGACTTGCGCAATGTACCATTGAGAGGATTCCGTATGTGTAAAGATTTCGTTTACCAAGGAGACGATCAGTGGTCTGAGGGTACTTTGTATGATCCGAACAACGGCTCAACCTATCAAGGTACAATTACGATGCGTGATATGAATACGTTGGATATGCGCGGATACATCGGTGTTGAGGCTATTGGCCGTACAGATGTATGGAAGCGATTGAAAATGCCTTCTAAAAAGAAGTAATTGATGGTATCTAATTTTTTAAAGTTAACGACGGCCGTATTCGTCCTTACTTCAATGCCGGTCTTTGCTCAAACTGACGGGACTGCTGACGATGATATTGATTGGAGCTTGTATGAAGATCTCGGTTTTGAGGATGAGAGTATAAAGCGTTATGCCAATGCAAAAATTGAAGGATTATCTCCAGCGAAGCTTATTTCTTTGGGCTCTGATTTTCAGGGGCCTTATAGTATAACGCCTGGGGATTTAAATCGCGCTGACGGATCAACTGTAGCAGGAGGAGATGAGATGCAGGTAAACTCAACGTCGGGTATACGTGCAGAATTCAATCTGCCAGTAATAAGCCAAACTAATCTTGTATGGCAGATGGGGGCTAACTACTGGAACACATCTTACAATTACGCCGAAACACCGTCAAGTTCGGATAACCCTTTGCATCAGACTCTTTCTGAGCATGGACTTCGCACTTCTGGTATTAATACAACCGTTTATAAGCCTCTCGATGAAGAGCAGTTTATTCTTTTCCAAGGATCGGCTGATATGAGTGGTACTTATGGTACTTCCCTAATGCCCACACAATATCTAAAGTATTCTGCGGCTGTGTTATGGGGGAAGCGTCCGACAGAGAAAAAGCAATGGGCTGTGGGTATGGCTCGTACCTACCGTGTGGGTGAGTTGAATTACATCCCTGTGATTCTCTACAACAAGACCAGTGCAAATAACAAATGGGGTACAGAAGCGCTGTTCCCAGCACGTGTTCATGTCAGAAGAACCATCAACCCTCGTAACATGGTATTCTTAGGATATGAGTTGCAGGGCCAGTCGTTCCGTATGTACGAGAACTTACCAGGTTTAGGTTTTGATCTACGTGATGAAGACTTGGAAATCCGTCGTGGAGAAATCCGCGTACGTGCGGTGTACGAGTTCTCTTTGAAGAACTTCATTTGGATGTCTGTTCAAGCGGGGTACCGCATCAACTACCGTTACGATGTAGATCGCTTGGTATCTGGACCAGATATCTACCGTGCTTTTGGTCTTATCGACGGCACTCCAGATTATGCTCAGTTGAATGGCCTTACAAACCCATTCTATGTGAATGTCAGTGTGAACCTTGTAAGTCCATAAAGACGTTGATTTGAGAAATAAAAAGGGGCCGGAAACGGCCCTTTTTTTATTTTACAGCGTTCTCAAACTCCGACAACCCACCAACAATAGGCAAGGTCAAACTCGAGCCTTTTAAATCTATCTTCAGCTCTGTGCCTGGCTTCGGATGTAAGGTGAACTCTTGGTCACTTGAAAATAACATTAGACCTATTTGTTGTCCCGCAGGGATGATTTGATCATCGGGCTGAAGTTTAAAGGTCAAATCGTAAAAGACGCCTGGTTCTAATGGCTGGCTTGTGTAAATGCTTTCATGATTTTGTGGATCAGCCCAGCCTCGGGTGATGATGTTGTCGTAAATGGTAGCCTCATCTTGATCATTCCACGGAAGGGATACTAACCATACACTCAGATTTGCTGCCGGTACACTGCTCGATAATGAGAGAGTAATACCCGCCGTACCTGAGATGTGTAAGCCTTCACTTAAAATAGGAGTAGTGTATAACAGTCTATTCGGAGAATTCTTAACACGTGCGAGATATTCCCCGGCAAAGGCTACATTATCGATAAGCATTTCTTTTTTACGGCTTCCCTTATCAGTAGCTAACCCTCCTTGGGTATAGCCGCCTTTGGTAAGATGCAATACGACATCCTCTGCTTGAGGGTGAGGATAATCAGCATATGGAGTAGGGGAAAGTCGATCGTCGCCTTCTCGTACAATCCAAGCCTTAGGATCTTGTTCTACACCATTTTCGATTTCGAATAGGTACCGAGTAAACCATTTATTCATCATTGAAATAGGCGGGGGCCCACCGTGCCCTCCTTGGTGATAGTAAATTTGGACGGGCAGTCCCATCTCTCGCGCCTTGTTGTAAATGCGGTAACTGTGCTCAGGCATCACATTCCAATCGTTAAACCCATGCGACATCAATAGCGCTGCCTTCATAGGGGCCATATCGTTCAAATAATCGCGGCCCGCCCAGAAAGCATTGTAATCTCCAGTGGCTCTATCCATTTGCTCGCGCATGATTTCGTCACGGATGGTTTTGTTTCCGTAGGCTCTTTTAGATTCGTCTCCGCTGTGAATGAATTCGTACAAGACGTCGATATCCTCTCCTAAATAACCGCCAGGACTGCGAACCAATCCGTTGGAGCGGTAGTAATGATAATAAGAAGTGTTGGGGGCTACGGGGATAATCGCCTTTAATGCGTCTACTCCAGTCGTAGCAGCTGCCAATGGTAATGTCCCATTATATGAGGTACCGGTCATGCCGACATTGCCGGTGGACCAAAATGCGTGTACTTTCTCATCTCCTGTGCGATCCTTGTAACCATTTTCCTTTCCCGCAAGC
>JAKMGS010000189.1:0-1261 GCA_022424815.1 Schleiferiaceae bacterium
TCTAGAGAATGTAGAAGTCTTCCCGACTGCAGGACACCCGATTGTGTACGGGGAATGCTTGGTGGACCCTTCACTACCAACAGTACTAGTGTACGGTCATTATGACGTTCAGCCTGCTGACCCTATCGAGCTTTGGGATGCGGACCCGTTTGAACCGGTCATCAAAAAGACCGATATCCACCCGGAAGGAGCCATCTTCGCTCGCGGTGCTTGTGACGATAAAGGTCAAATGTTCATGCACCTGAAAGCCTTTGAAGTATTAAAAGCAGAAGGCGATGTTCCTTGTAACATCAAATTCATGATTGAAGGTGAGGAAGAAGTGGGTTCTATGAATCTTGAACCATTTATCAAGGAGCACAAAGAAAAATTAGCCTGTGATGTAATTCTCATCTCAGATACAGGTATGATCGCCAACGATGTTCCGTCGATCACAACAGGACTACGAGGCTTGAGCTATGTTGAAGTTGAAGTTACTGGACCTAACCGCGACCTTCACTCCGGTCTTTATGGTGGCGCAGTAGCAAATCCGCTTAACATTCTTGCCCAAATGATTGGTTCCCTGCACGACGAGAAGGGCGCTATCACTGTGGAAGGATTTTACGACGGTGTTGAAATAGTTAGTGATGAGGAACGTGCGCTCATGGCAAAAGCGCCATTCTCGCAAGAGGCATTCAATGCTTCTATCGCTATTCCTTCTGAAAGGGGCGAACAAGGTTACACAACACCTGAGCGTACCTCAATCCGTCCAACGTTAGACGTAAATGGAATCTGGGGCGGCTATATTGGAGAAGGCGCAAAAACAGTCATCCCATCTAAAGCTTACGCAAAGATTAGTATGCGATTAGTCCCTGGACAGGATCCTGACGATATCACTGAAAAATTCACGAAGCACTTTACCGCCATTGCACCGGACAGTGTGCGTGTCAAAATCACGCCGCACCACGGTGGATTACCGTATGTTACTCATACGTCGGACCCGGCCTACCAAAGCGCATCAAAAGCCTATGAAACTACCTTCGGGGTACCGGCTTTGCCAGTCCGTTCTGGCGGCTCGATTCCTATTGTAGCACTGTTCGAACAAGTACTGGGTGCGAAAAGTATTCTCATGGGCTTTGGTCTAGATTCAGACGCTATTCATAGTCCAAACGAACACTACGGTGTCTTCAACTATTTTAAAGGAATTGAGACCATTCCTTACTTCTACAAATACTACGCTCAAGCCTAGATTCAGGAAGATTATAAAAGAAAAAACCACCCATTC
>JAKMGS010000189.1:1271-2728 GCA_022424815.1 Schleiferiaceae bacterium
TGAGGTCGAGGATAATATTCACCTGCAATTTCACCAATCGATTACTCACCTTGTTCATGGAGTAAAAGGACAATTCGTTATTGAGGTCTTTATGCAACTTCGCAACAACCTTCTTCGCCTTCTCCCCTAACTGTCCACTATCTTCATCACGACCGCTGAGAATTTGACGACGAACATCGTCTAAGTATCTCTTGATTTCATCCTCGGCATCTATAATCAAATCGAGATATTCGCTGCGAGGTACACCGCCAAAGTTGGTAATGTGATTCAAACAATTGACGCTTAGTTTCGTTGCTACGCGGTAGAGTTCAACCATATTATGGTGTGCGTTCACGTGCAGCTCAGCATAGAGCAACTGATCCTCACGACTAAAGGAATCGTTAGAGGCAAAGGCCTTTTTGAAATTCTTAGACAACTTTTTGGAGTCCGATTCTAAACGCTTGGTACACTCCAGCAATATGTCTTTGTTAGAGCCTACTAGAGACCGGAGGGAAAGGGTCACCATCTTATCTAAGTTCCGAATATCGCGGCCTACCTCGCTCTTATGTACTTCAAACTGCTCGCTAAGTTCCGGCTTAACCTCAACCGCTTCGACATCTAATTCAATGGCATCGGCATTTTTGAATTTTAAATGCGACCGAATTAGAGCTATGGCCGCAACAAGCACTATACTAATCACACCCGCTTTCCCGCCATAAAACATAATCAAGCCAAACGTTGCGGAAGCAATGAAGGCTATAACCGCCGTCATGATCCAACCACCTACTACTTGTAATACACCAGCTACACGATAAACAGCACTGTCCATGCCCCAAGCACGATCAGCAAGTGACGTTCCCATGGCCACCATGAAACTCACATAGGTTGTTGAAAGGGGTAGTTTTAAGGAGGTCGCGTAAGAAATTAAGATAGAGGCCGTCATCAAATTTACCGATGCACGCAAGAGATCAAAGCTTGCAGTGCTGTCTTCCATCTTGGAGCGGTCGTGGGCGAATCGGCCATTAATGGTGTTCACGGCATTCTGCCCTATGATAGCACCGAGTACCTTGCCTAGAGACACAAAAACACCCACTATGCCCCTAGAGAGGGCATTCGAGTTGAAACGCTCGTCGCCGTCGCCTTGGCGAGCCAATTTTACCTCCGTCTGGCTCACGTTTCTCGCCTTTTTAGAGGTCCATAGGGTAATGACCATGATTGCCCCAGCACCTAATAACATGAACAGTGGCGCCTTGGCCTTATCACCTAAGATATCCATGAAGAATAAATCAGGAGCCATACCAGAAGCCGACCAGGCTTCCAATGATTGCCATCCAGCGACAGTGACCCCGATGAAATTCACCAAATCGTTTCCAGCAAAGGCCATTGCTAGGGAAAATGTCCCAGCCAAGACAATAAACTTCAATGGATTCAGTGCCAAAACACGTTGCATGATGAAGGTCAAAATAGTCCAGACTACC
>JAKMGS010000190.1 GCA_022424815.1 Schleiferiaceae bacterium
GACGACGGTGGTTTCCTCCATACCACCAGTAAAACTGTGGAATCCCGAAGGTTTTGATTTAATCGCTTCTAAGAAAACGGCTTGTTTTGCGGTAAGGGCAGGGGTCTTCTTGTAGGTATAGGCCACAAGGTTGGAGCGCACAATGATATCCCCCAACGAAGAAATGAACTGCTGCAGCTTGTGTTGCATCTTGAGTTGAAGCTTCGGTTCGCGGCGACGGATGGCCATGACCACCGCACTTTCCTTGATTTCTTTACCGATAAGGTATTCGATGTCCGGCTTGATGGCGCGGGCCAAGGAACTGAGGTTGATCAAGTCGTCTTGAAGGGCTTCATCCACGAAAGGACGTTTGCGGAGGCATTCCTCCAAAGCTTCACGTAAATTCATTTTTTCTATGCTTTGCGTTGCAAAATTACACCATTGTTAGTTTTTAAACACTCATGTTACTACCAAAATTGCCTTAATTTTGCGCTATGAGTGAACGCGTCATCATTGTCGGAGGAGGGGCTGCAGGCTATTTTGCAGCCATCGCATGTGCCGAGGCTAATCCAGCCGCTAGTATAATCTTATTGGAAAAAGGTAAAGATGTATTGGGCAAGGTTTTGATCAGTGGTGGCGGGCGCTGCAACGTGACGCACGCGTGTTTTGATCCAAGGGAATTGGCCCAATTCTATCCTCGCGGCAGCCGTGAACTCCTGGGGCCCTTCCACAAATTCCAGCCCGGCGATACCATGGAATGGTTTGCGGATCGGGGTGTAGAGCTCAAGATTGAATCCGATAACCGCGTTTTTCCGGTGACCGATTCTTCTCAAACCATCATCGACTGCCTGAAAGAAATGGCATCAACCAACGGCATTGAAGTGCTGACTTCTTCTGGGGTCAAGTCCTTTCAGCCTTTGGACGGCGACCGATGGGAGGTAGTGACCAATTCAGGTCAAACCTATGATTGCGATGCTTTGATGATTGCTCCAGGATCGTCCAAAGCGATGTGGGACGGGCTTAAAAAATTGGGCCATAAGATCATTGAACCCGTGCCTTCGCTCTTCACGTTTAATATCAAAGACCCAAGAATCAAGGGGTTGAGTGGCATTAGTATGCCAAATGCAAGCGTACAAATTGCAGCTTCAGATTTGGAAGCCGAGGGACCGCTGCTCATTACCCACTGGGGGCTATCAGGGCCCGCTATTCTTCGCTTGAGCGCTTGGGGCGCCCGAGAACTTAGCGATAGATTTTACCGATTCCCCATCCTGATCAATTGGTTGGGGCGCGATGAAGAGGAGGTGCTCGACCTCTTATCAGATGAGAAAAAGTCTAACGGTAAAAAGCGATTAGGCAATCACGCAATGTTTGGCATTCCGTTGCGCCTGTGGAAATCTATGGTGGAGGCTGCGGGCATTAAGAGCACTGCGACTTGGGGCGATGTTTCAGGTAAGCAGCTTAAAGATTTGTGTAGCGAGCTCACCGGCGCTGTGTTCCAAGTCACTGGTAAGAGCACCTTCAAGGAAGAGTTCGTCACCGCGGGTGGGGTAGATTTAAAGGAGATTGATTTTAAATCCTTTCAAAGCCGACTTTGCCCGAACCTATATTTGGCGGGAGAGATCCTGAATATTGATGGAATCACTGGCGGATTCAACTTCCAGGCCGCATGGACCGGTGGATTTTTGGCGGGCAATGCCATGGCCGGTTATCCGCTAGAGTAGGCCGTCTTTACGCAGCCATTTCAAGATTTTATCCCCGCGATTTTTCATTCCGGCGCTGCCGTATTCTATAATGGTTTCTAAGGTCTGTGCCAGTTCTGGGGCCAATTCCGGGTACGCCCGAACCATCCTATAGGCTATAGTCATCCCGTACACACGCGGGGCCACCGCGGCTTGCATGTCTATCATGCATTTCCAGCTGTAATCCAGCAGCCTGCCTTGCGCCTCTTCGCCTTGTGGAAGCTCATATTTGGAGAAATACCGAAGAATAAACCGCACTTCAGCATCTGTTGTCGCATGGCCCAATTGGTCCATCATCCTCGCCGTAAACCCCAATAAAAGCTCGGGCTTACGGTCGCCCACATGGTGCAAAATCCAACACGCCCTGGTACGCTCCTTATCCGTCCCTTCAAAGGCAAACTTTACCGTTTCCTCGAGCACATCGGCCTCCACCAAAGCCTCCTGAATCCAGTAGGCATAGGCCTCGTCTTTAGCGACAGTACACGTATTCAGAAGTTCTTCCAGGACCACCTTAAAAAATTATTGCACAAATGATGAAAATATTAGAATTCTAACTAAATTAGCATTGTATTCATCTTTTAAAGATACGCTGTATGAACTACGTAAAGAACAACTTGAAATTTCTTCGCAAGAAAGAGGCGCTGACTCAAGAGCAGTTGGCGGTAAAGATTGGTGTAAAGCGCGCCATGATAGGCGCTTACGAAGAAGGTAGGGCTGAGCCTAGGTTGCACACTTTGCAGCATTTGGCGGCGTACTTTCAGGTGCGACTCGATGATTTCGTGAACAAGGACCTCTCTGGTGGGGGATCCATTCCCAAGGCCGATGTTAGTGGTGCGCAGTTGCGCATTCTCCCGGTAGTGGTGGATGGCACGGACGAAAGAGAGTTGGGGACATTGGTACCGGTAAAGGCCTCTGCGGGATACCTCGCGGGGTATGGCGACGCAGATTACATTGGTGCCTTGCCGCGTTTTTCAATGCCCTTCCC
>JAKMGS010000191.1:0-1163 GCA_022424815.1 Schleiferiaceae bacterium
GGATCGCTTGGTTGGCTGCATTCGGTGCATATTGTTGCTCCCATTGGCGTTTGGATTGGAAGTCGTCCAATTCTAATTGGTCGCGATCAAAACCGTAGAGGTCCAATAAGGTGATCGCACCAACAACGGCAATGGCAGCTATTTGATTCAATTTTCCAATATGCCATACGTACAAGGCTGCTGCAGTGAGCAAGCCAAAGATCAGAGAGCGCATTGCTGAGCTTGTGATGATTCCTTGACGGTCGCTAATAAGCTGATCGAGAGAAAATCCTTGTTGTGTGAAGCCTGCGTCGCGTGCACCTTCCAGATTCATCGCATACGGCGCAATCAACCCAAAGAGGATAACGAATCCTGCAAACAGGGCCGCACCTCGGGTGAAGGCTTTCATTCTCGCTACCTTATCAAGTCCTATCCAACTGTTCAGGCCATAGACGCCATAGAATGGAATAAGGAAAAAGAGCACCACCATCGCCATCGATGGTACACGGAATTTATTGTAGAGTGGAAGCGCGTCGAACAGGAGTTTATTGAAGGATTCAAAATTGGACCCCCAAGCCATAAATAGGAAGACAATACCTGAAGCTAGTACCCAATTTCTCATTGTTCCACCAACGGTGAACAGGGCTAGGCAGAAGAGGAAAAATACGCCTGCACCCACATAGTAGGCGCCGTTACCCATACTTTCTCCCGTCCACTTCATGAAGGCAGCACCCATGTATTGATTGGCTTGTGCCTCGGCTTGACTGGCGTTCATTCCTTGCTGACGGAAGGCGCGAACGAGCTGATCGAAGGTTTCTGTGCCCATATCTGAGTAATCGACCATCATACCACCGCCGGCAGCATTTGGGATGACTAGAGCAACACTTTCATAAACCCCGCTGGACCAGGCCATCGCATAATCGAACGAAAGACCACCTTCGCCTTGGTTTTGATTTTTATTAGTCAATTCTGAAATCCCGCCACGCATACTTTCCTTCGTGTACACCTGTGTCCCCCACATATTAGCAAGGTTAGGGCCGATGCTTAGAACTGCAGCTACTAGGAGCCATCCTGTAAGTTTAGCGAACTCCGGAAGCGCCTTTTCTCGGGCGTATTTAATGAGGTAAGTAATCCAGATGATGCCCATAAATATGCCGGCATAATAAGTGATCTGGAAGTGGTTT
>JAKMGS010000191.1:1173-2672 GCA_022424815.1 Schleiferiaceae bacterium
TTCTATGGATGCTAAGACCCGCGAAAATGGCCATGAGAATCATTGCTTTCCAATTCTTCTTCTCAAAGATGAGCAGCAGCGCCATGATCATCAGAGGGATGAAAGCCGCAGTATTTACCTTGGCATTGTGACCCGCTGCGTATCCTATGATGAAGAATCCAGAATATCCGTAAGCGAATCCGCCAATGGTGCTTAGCCAGTGATTTACTCCGAGACCTCTTAGGCCGATAAACCCACCGATCATCAAATAGAAAATGATGTACGTAGAAGAGGTGGTCCCTCCAATAGCTTTCACAGCACCTGTGATGTATTGAAAGATATTGCCGCCGTATTTGGTTGAAATCTGTGCCGTGGGCATGCCGCTGAACATCGAATTGGTCCAAAGAGGCTCTTCGCCATTGGCCTCGCGGTAATCACGAATTTCTTTGCTTTTGGCATAGCCGAGCTTAATATCGTCTTGGTCAAGAATATCGCCGCTGAGGTAAGCAGGGCTTAAAAAGGCTACATTCAAGCCTAATAAAATTGCGATTGGAAGGATCCATGTACGCAAAAGTGGCATCCATTGCTTCATAGTAGGTCGTGCTCGTTATTTGGACCTCCAAACTACCAAAACTTGTGGAATAATAAGGTGTCTTAACCTTGATAATCCCTCGATTAGGTGGTATTTTTCGGACCTAATACAACGCATTGATATGGCCCGCAAGATTAGCAAGGCAGAAATCGGTCAAATTTTAGAACAAGGGTGTGACGAACGTGTGCACCTGATCGAAGATACCAACCGCAATAAATACCACCTCAATCCTGTAGAATACGAGACATTATTGCAGCGGGGCTCGTGTACCGCCAATTTGTTGACACCGCGCTCGCACGGTGTAGCTAAGGCCTTCTTGGGCAAGTACGACGAGCTCAACTATGAGAGTCTGCTCGAAAAACAAAGCAAGCGACTTATTGATTTGGTCGGTAGTGAGAACAACGAGCCGTTTGATATTTATTTCGGACCGTCCGGTTCGGATTTGGTGTACTATCCGCTGATGTTCCAGTTGATGTTGAACCCGAACAAGAAGCTCATCAATATTGTGAGCTGTCCAGAGGAATTGGGTTCTGGCTCAGGTTATGCATCTGAAACGCGCTTTTACGCGAACTTCAATCAGTTCGATGAAAACATTGTGAAGGGAGATTTTGTAGATCCTAAGCACGTGAGTGAGGTACATTACCTAGATGCTCGTGATGCCGAGGGTAACATCCTTGACCGAAGTAAGGCCATTGAAAATATCATCGCAGACAATAAAGATGCAGCCGTGGTAGGTTCATTGGTTTTTGGTTCCAAATCTGGAATTAAAGACGATCTTGATATCATCGATCCAAACGACGGCACTATGTGGGTGGTCGATTTGTGTCAATTCCGCGTAGATCCGAAGCTCATCCACGATTTACTTGAGAAAGATGTGATGATCATGCTTACGGGTTCTAAATTTTTCCAAGCGCCTCCATTCTGTGCA